>JANXCF010000001.1:300000-483000 GCA_025059995.1 Leptospiraceae bacterium | reverse complement strand
GCTACATTTATAATACGACTACCCGGAGGCATATATTTTTGAAGGTATTGAATCATCCTATGATATCCAAGAATGTTGACAGCAAATTGGCATTCTAAACCTTCTTCCGTGAGAATTTTTTTCTTTGGTGTTTCAGAAGCGTTGTTAATAAGTACATCAATATTCAATTTATGTGTTTTCATAAGTATCTCTAAACCTGAAAGAATTGAGGACTTAGTTCGTAAATCAAATTGAACTGTAATTACCTGTGAAGAATACGTTTTTTCCAAATGTTCTTTTAAAGCTTTGAGTTTCTGTGGATTACGACCATGGGCTATGATGGTAAATTGTTTTTTGATTAGTATTTCACAGATCGCTTTTCCGATAGTCCCTGTTGCTCCGGTAATCAGGACGTATTTCATTCTTATGAAAAAAATGTTCTGCTTCAGAAAACAACATAAAATTTATTTTAAATCATTAATCATTCAAGTTATAAGCTTGATTACCATGTTCGATGATATCAAGACCCTCAATTTCTTCGTATTCATCGACTCTTAGCTGGTTAGTTTTTCGTAAAAGATAAAAAACCAGGAGGGAAACACTAAAAGCCCAGACAAATGCCACTATCACACCAATGGTTTGGATGAAGAGTAAATCAAAGCCACCGCCATAAAGAAGCCCAGCTTTCTTGTCACCAAATTTCGGATCTGCAAATAACCCTACGGCAATAGTACCCCATGCACCTGCAGTTCCGTGGACGGAAACTGCACCTACTGGATCATCAATACGAAGGTGATCAAGTAAAATCACCGAAATTACTACGATAATTCCTGCAAAAAAACCAATAATCATGGCTCCGAATACGTTCACGTTATAACAACCTGCCGTTATAGCAACAAGTCCACTTAAAACACCATTAATTACCATACTTGCATCTGGTCGATGAAATAAATACCATGACAAAAGCAATGATCCAAGACCACCAGCTGCCGCTGCGATATTAGTCGTAACGGCAACGATAGCAAAACTACCATCTCGAATTGTTGCAGTGCTTGCTGGATTGAACCCAAACCAGCCAAACCATAGAATAAACATGCCAAGCATTGATAAACTTAAGTTATGGCCTAATATCGGTTGTATACCACCCTCTACATATTTTCCCTTCCGAGGTCCGACAATAATACTTCCAGCTAATCCCATCCACCCACCTAATGAGTGAACTACTGTGGAGCCAGCGAAATCCGTAAAACCATATTTTGCTAATATACCTACATTTTCTTGATTGAATAGGTGAGACCAAACCAATGAACCATAAACAGGATAAATCAAACCAGAACTGATAGCAGAAAAGATCAAATACGCTTTGAATTTTGTTCTTTCTGCAATAGCGCCAGATACGATTGTTGCTGAGGTTCCCGCAAATACGAGTTGAAAAAAGAAAAAGCCAAATTTATAGGCATCAGGCTGCCCATCTGTATATAAAAGTGAATTGGCAAACTCAGGCATCCCTAATCCTATGCCTGGAAGTATGTGTTCACCAAACATTAATGAAAACCCAATAATAAAAAATAAAATAGAACTAATCATAAAATCAGATAGATTTTTCATTAAAATATTCACAGTATTTTTTGCTCGAACAAAGCCAGCTTCTACGAGAGCAAAACCAGGTTGCATAAAAAATACTAAAAAAGCTCCAATAATGAGCCATAACAGATCAGTTTCTTTTCGAAACGTTTCGATAATCTGAAAATTTTCATCTTGTGAAAAGATTGTTTGAGGAAGAAATACAAAAATCAGGCTACTAATAAAAAGAAGCTGTCGCTTTTTCATAACTTTCTACCTTTTTCAGGAATTTTGTGATTTTATCATCATTGGGGAAAATCTTTAGGGCATTTTGTAGGATTTTTTTGGCTTTGAAGAAATGCTTTTCTTTGATGTAACATAAAGACAAAATTATATATGCTCGATAAAATTCTGGTCGTAAGGTAATGATTTTTTTCAAGGTTTTTTTTGCATCGGTAAAGTTTTTGTTGTAAAAATAGCCAATACCTAAATAAAAATATATATCTGGGTTTTGATCACCAGTATGTTGGATATATCGAGAAGAATACTCGATGACTTTTTCCCAATCTTTTCTAATAATCGATAATTTGGTTAAAACTAATAAATTATTTCCATAACTTGGATCCATATCAAAAACCGTTTTCGCAATAACTTCCGCTTGAGAATAATCTTTTCTTTTGTAAAACTCGAAGGCTTTTTTCTGAAGGGATTTGATTTCTTCGAAGTTGTTTAAGTATTCAATCAAAATAAGGGTTCTATCATCGGTTTTCCGATGATGACGAACAAAGTCATTCCATTGATTCATGATAAAAGTCAGAACATTTCTACCATCAGAATCTTTGTTGTGCTCTTTGTTTTGTATTGCTTCTAAAAACCAACTCTTTAATCGAGGTAATCCTACTTCTTCTTCCGATGGGTTTCGTTGTTCTATGATACCATCAGTAAATAGGATCAAGAAATCTCCTGGTTTTAATTCGTTAACAAATTCTTCATATTGGTTTTTATGAAATTTAAAAGAAAACCCTAATGGTATACCTGTAGTGTCTCGTTCATAAAATTCTTTTTTCTCGTAAGAAAAATGCAAAAATTTTGGATGCCCTGCATTTACATAGCTATATGTATGATCTGAATAAATACGAATAATCTGAGCTGTAAAGTAAACACCTTCTGGCAATATTGGTGCTATGTATGTTTGTAATTCTTCGATAGTTTCAATAAGCCCTAATCCGCGCTCTAAACAATTTTTTAAGTAATGATGAATAGAAATTGTTACTAATGCCGCAGGAACTCCATGACCACTAACATCAGCAATGAAAATTGTCACATGTTCTTTTGTTCTGTGAATATGAAAATAATCTCCACTAACTTCAACCATAGGAGTATAGTGGATGTGAAAATAAACTGAATTCCATGGTTTAATTTGAGTATTAATGATTTGTTCTTGAACAGTTCTTCCCATTTTGAGATCCCATTCTAATTGATTTTGAATCTTTTGAATTCTTTGCTTTTCTTCTATGATTTTTTTAATCAATCTCACTTTGATTAAGGCTAATGCAATTTGAGATGCCATAGCTTCGAGAATTTCTAGATCTTCGTGTCGATAGAAATGAGGGATTGTCTTTTCAATGGAAATAGTTCCTAATTTTTCCTCGTTATGAGATATGGGAGCGCAAAGCACACAACGAGTTGTTTCAAACCGATCCAAAAATTCAGGGTGGAATTTTAGATCTAAAATAAGCTTGGATTTTCCTTCCAAAAATACTGCACCTGAAAAACCTTCTCCGGGAAGTAATGGTCTACGTTTACCTGTATTTTCATTTAAAAAAGCAACGGGATTTAAATATTGACCATCGAAAATTCGTAGCGTGCTATTATCAGGTTCAAAAATTTCTGTAATCAAGTTTAGTACTTTGTTATAAAGAGTTATTTCATCGTTTGATGTTGCAAGTTCTTTGCTAATGTATAGCAAAATATCAATCTTATTTTGTGCAGTTAATCCACCTACTACAATTCTTGAACCACGATAATTCAAAACTTTCCGTTTCCCATATTTCAATTCAATCATACCAAAAACGAAGCAATCTCAATGCCTATACTTGTGGAAATAAAAAAAATGCTTTTAAAATAAGCAAAATGAGTATTTTTTCAAAAAAAAGTAAAAATAAGTTTTTCTTGACGTGTGAAAAGAGCGACCTTTGATTTGTGATTAGCTAACATAAAGAATATAAGACAAATTCGTTTCTTCAATAATTTAATTTGATGAATAAAAAAATTGAAATTTTAGAACGTGTAATTAAATTAGAGTTTAGATGGATCCTCTGAAGAAGATGTTATTAGATATTGATGAAGAACAAAAAAAGAAAATCGAAAACAAAGTAGTAGTAGTTGGGTATTCCATTTCGGAGTGTCTAAAAAAAGCGTCAGAGTTTCTGAACGTAGATATTGCTCAACTAGATTATGAAATATTAGAACGCGGAAGGAAATCTTTTTTTAAAAAGATTCCATTTCGGATTTTGGTTTCGATTAACGAAGCTTACAATCCTTACAGTGAATTGGAGGAATTTTCCCAAAAGTTAGGTCTTGGTGATAAATTGCTAAGTCCAGAATTAGATAAATTTATCCAACCTAAAGATGTGGATGGTAGCTTTACAATTAGGCTCTACAAAGAAGGAGTCTTTTTGACGGTATTTCCTCCAAAAGGTAAAGGAAAACCTGTTATAACACAAGAATGCGTTCATCGATTGCAGCAAAGAGGAGTAGAAGTTTTTGATATAAAAAAAATCGAAAAAGTAGTAAAAGAGGCAAAAGGAGAACCAGTAAAAGTAGCAGATTTTACTCCAATTCCAGAAAATGATTCTATTTGTAGAGTTGAAATTAGTAAAGATGAGATGAAAGCATTTGTGAAGATAACTCCTCCTAAACGAGGAGGAAGAGACCTAAAAGTAGAAGATATCGTAAATGCATTAAAATCCAAAGGAGTTGTGGTTGGGTTCAAAGAAGAAGAAATTCGGAAAGCTTTAGACGAAGAACGCTACATGGAAGACATCTTGGCAGCAGAAGGAATACCACCAAAACACGGAAAAGACGCAAGGATTGAATACAAAGTCAAAGTCAGAAAAGAGATCGAACTCCAAGAAGATGAACATGGAAGAGTGGATTTTAAAAATTTACAATTGATAGAAAATGTAGTTCCTGGACAAATCCTTGCAGAGAAAATCCCAGCCGAAAAAGGAACTCCCGGTAGAACCTTATTTAATCGTATCTTACCTGCAAGGGATGGCAAAGACATAGAAATCAAACCGGGAAAAAACACAGTCCTTTCAGAAGATGGAAGGTATCTTAAGTCTGAAATCAATGGACAGGTAATTGTGATAGGTAACCGAATTTCAGTAGAACCAGTTCACCGTGTCTTGGGGGATGTAGGTCCTAAAACAGGTAATATTGAATTCTTGGGTTCTGTGACGGTTATTGGTTCTGTGTTGGATAATCATTCCGTAAAAGCAGGAGGAAATATCGAAATTATGAACAATATCCAAAAATCCCTTGTCGAGGCAGAAGGAAACATCATCGTAAAAGGGGGAATTTCTGGACAAGATGAAGGTAAAATTGTTTCCACTGGTGGCTCGGTGATTGCAAGGTATATCCAAAATAGTTATGTTTTTGCTAATGTTGATGTAATATGTGATGATGGTATCATCAACTCTACAGTTGAAGCAGGAGAAAGAGTGATCTGCCAAGGAAGGAGAGCTCAAATAGTTGGAGGGGTGATTCGTGCTAAGAAAGAAGTTCGAGCTAAAATGTTAGGAAACAAGGCTAACGTCAAAACTGAAATTGTTGTTGGCTATGACCCACATTTACTAAAAAAATTTGAAGAAATTTCCCAAATCCTAAAGCAAAAAACAGAGAGGTTAGAAAAGCTCAAGAAAGAAAAACAAACCTTAGAAACAAGAAAAAAAGAAGACGCAGAATCCTTTTTAGCAGAACAAAGAAAAAAATTAGCAGAAATCACAGCTGAAGTAGAAACCCTACAAAAAGAAATTGAGTCTCTAAAAAATGAAAAAGCAGAAGTAGAAGAAGAAATGAATTCTTTAGCAGAGGAAGGAAGAGTCGTAGTTGAAAGAAATGTTTATCCTAATGTGATCATTAGAATCAAGGATGCCAGCTATACTGTGATTGATGAAAGGTACTCTGTTGAGTTTTTGTATGATGATGGAAAAATCATTGAGAAGAAATTCGTAAAAAAAATCAAAAAGTAAATGATGAGAATTATCGATTACCAACTTTCCATTGGAAACATACAAAATGTATCTTATGAACGTTATTCCCAACAGGCTATTCAAACATACAAAGAACTACAAAATCTAATTGAAGCTAAAAATACGAATGTAGCTAGAGATCAAGTAGTTGTTGCCATGAACTCTTCTATCACAGAAAACAAGATGAATCCCTATGAGCGAAATCCAAAAGAGATATACACAAGAGAAAAAAATCCAGAAAAAGGTAGCGAAACCTCAAAGATTTATTACTCTCCCGTTAGTCCTGTAAGAAGGTCATTTCCGAGAAATTACGAAAACATAGGAACCCAGATTGATTTAGAGGCATAAAATGGAAATCTACATCATAACAGCTTTTGTTATATACGTGCTTTACAACGAAATTCATAAGCGCATAATCAAAAATACTCAAAAAGAATTTACTATTCCCAAGACGTTATATGATAACTTAAAAGACACCATCCAGTATGTAAACTACACCTTGGAAGCTGTGAAGCAAAAACATGAAAATATTCATAAAGTTTATTTAAAAATTTTGGAAGTCAAACAAAAGATAGATGAATGGGAGCAACAAAATCAAAGTAAAAAAAGAAGAAAAAGGCAAGAAGTCCAAGAAGTCATAGAAGAAAAACCAATTAATCCAGAAAATCAACAAATACAAAATTTTTCATTTCATGAAGACACAAAACAAGAAGAAAACAAACAACAAGCGTTTTTCGAAAGACTCATAGAAGAATCCAACCAACAAGATAAAATTGATTTCTCATTTCGCAAAACTACCCAATTCTCTCATCAAAATCAGCAGGAAATGATGGAACTACGAAATTCGAAGAAAAGTCTATTCGAAAAGATAGGTGGCTTTGCCCGTAGAGTTTTAAACCTTCCTGAAATCCCTATACCATCACCTATACCATCAAAGGAAGAAATACAATCCAACAAACAGAATGAAATTTTAACAATCGAAGAATACGAAAAACGTCACCACATTCATAACATCACAAATATTCACCAAAAACAAAAAGAAATAAACCTTTCCAATTCTTTTGAACATGCCCAAATAAAAGAAATTACTCAAAGCGAAAAAAAGATTGTAAACCAACAACCAGAAACAAAAGACCCAAAAGAAATTATAATCTTAGAAGCAAAAAAATTATTTTCAGAAAAGAAACAAAAAGACGAGCAAATCAAATTCATAAAAAAATTATTAGAGATAGGCTTTCTTGAAGAAGAAATCCAAAAAATCACAAACTTTCCCATATCGGAAATTCAATTGATTTCTAAATTCAAAGAAAAAAACAGATGAAAATGCAAGATTCTTTCTTCATTGAAATCCCTGACATGTCGGAAGAACAATTTCAAAAATTTTCTAAACTGATTTTAGAAGTTGCAGGGATTCATCTTAAAGAACATAAAATCACTCTACTTTCGAATCGAATCCGAAAGCGTCTTCGAGAGCTCAAAATATTTGATTATGATGAATATTACCAATACCTAACAAAAAGCGATAAATCTGCTAGTGAAATGATTCACTTTTTGGAGGTGATTACAACGAATGAGTCTTATTTTTGGAGGTCTATTCAAAATTTCGAAGCTTATAAGAAAATCATTTTACCTGATCTTTTAAAATTATATCACAACACAAAAATTAAAGTATGGTCGGCAGGTTGTTCTACGGGTGAGGAACCATATAACATCGTCATTGAGTCAATTGAAGCCATGAAGGAATTGGGTTTTTTTAATTTTGAAGTTTATGCAACGGATATTTCTCAAAAAGTCATAGAATTTGCCAAGCAAGGTTGTTATTCTGGAAGAAAAATAGAAAAAGTTCCTCCTCATATTCTGAAGCGATATTTTCGTCCTCATCCTGAGGATCCAGAGATACATTGCATTCGAGAGGACTTAAAAAGTAAAGTGATCTTTAAAGTCGAAAACTTGTTTCATTCCACCATCATGAATATTCACGTGATTTTCTGTAGAAACGTGATGATATATTTTCAAAAAAAAGAACAACAGATTTTAGCAAATGAATTCTATCAGCGATTGCTACCCAATGGGTATTTAATTATTGGACATGCAGAGAGTTTACAAATTTTAGAAACTCCTTTTAAAGTTATTCATACTGATTATGGAACTATTTACAAAAAAGAGGTTTGATTATGAAAAAAGAGATTTTGATTATTTCTTCTGTATCAGGTGGGGGAAAAACGACAATCATAAGAGAAATCTTAAAGCGACATCCTGAGAGATTTCACTTAGCCATTACAGCAACTACACGAAAACCAAGACACAAAGAAATTCATGGAAAAGATTATTATTTTATTTCTGAAGAGGAATTCCAAAATTACATCAAAGAAGAAAAGTTTATTGAATTTGCTAAAGTTCATCAAAATTATTATGGTGTTCCCATTTTTGAATTAGAAAATGCAAAAAAACAAAATCGTGTTTTGATTCTTAATATTGATTATCAAGGTATGAGGACTGTAAAGAAAAAGTTTTCTTCGAAGACTTTATCGATATTTCTCATGCCACCGAGTGAAGAGGTGTGGTTAAAACGTTTGCGTTCTCGGAATACGGAATCCGAAGAAGAAATCCAAATCCGCATACAAGAAGGAAAAAAAGAAATAGAAGCTGCAAAAGAATATGACTATATCGTCATCAATGATGATTTAGAAATTTGCCTTCAAGAAATCCAAAGCATTTTAAAAAAAGAATTCATTTTGAATGAATCGTAAAATCTATGTTTTCTTGGGACCAACAGGCGTAGGTAAAACTGATCTTATCTTCAAATTCCTAAACAACAAAGAAACGAAATTTGAAGTAATTTCTGTTGATTCTCGACAAGTATATCAGAGTCTTTCTATTGGAACGGCAGCACCCTCCAAAGAAGTCTTAGCAAAGATTCCTCATCATCTGGTTCAGATTTTATCACCCAGGAAAACATTTAGTGCGGGTGAGTTTGTCAAAAAAGCTCATGAATTGATACCACAAATCTGGATGAGAAATCGAATTCCTCTTCTTTGCGGTGGAACTGGATTTTATTTTAAAGCCCTTCGAACGGGTATGTTTCTTCTCGATGAAGACGAAGAAAAAAAAATCGAAATACGAAAATATTTAAGTAATTACACCCCTGAAGAAAAGCGAAATCTTTTACAAAAAATTGATCCAGAATCGTTTGTTTCTAATTCTGAGATACCTCGAGAAGGGAAAATCCATCAAAACGATGATTATCGAATCCAACGAAGTTTGGAATTGTATTTTCTAACAGGCATGACTCTTCAACAACATTACCAAAAAAGAAAAAGTCAATCCCATCAAAATCAATGGAAATTTGAAGGAATCATTTACTTCCCCGATACTTCAGAATGGCATCAAAGACTAAAACAAAGAGCAGAAAAAATGGTCAATGAAGGCTTCATAAAAGAAGCACTAGAACTCTTTGAGAACTTTCCAGAGGCTCCTGCCATCAATACTCCCGGCTACAAAGAAGCTTATGAGCTCTACAAAAAGTACTCTCATGAAATTAACGAGGAAAGATTTTATCCCATAATTCAAGAACTGATCTACCATGCCCACAAACGATATGGAAAAAAGCAAATCACATGGTTTCGAAAAGAAAATACATTAAAACACGTAAACTATGAACAAGCCATTGAATTCCTCAAGTATATTGAGCTGAATTCCTAAAAGAGAATTGACTACTACAAAACGATAAAAAATTCTTCAGTTTAAATCCAAACTCAAAAAAGGAATATTATGAGTGATAAAACAGAAAAAAACAACATACAAGACTACGTTTTAAACAAAGCAAAAGAAATAGGAGATGAGTTGACTTTTTATTTAATGAATGGTGTCCCCCTCAAAGGAAAAGTCATTAGTTTTGATAATTTTACATTAGTTATTGAAAGTGAAGGGAAAAAAAGCCTTTTGTACAAACACGCCATTTCCACTATTATCATACCTTCTTCTATCTCTGTAGAATAAAACATGTTGGATGAATTTTTTTAGACTAAGGATTTTTTGGCTTTTTTTGTTGGGATTAGCAATTTTTGTTGGACATCAAACCTTTATTAAAACGGGCTATGGACAGGCAATCTTGATTGAAGATACCATCTGGGGGATAGAACGTAAAATTATTCCACCAGAAAGTTTTTCATTTGTTTTTCGTAGGATCATTCCGAATCGAATCATCCTTCATCCCATTTACGTCAAATCTAAGGTTCTAGAGTTTCGTTTTGTTTATCCTTTACCGCCGAAAGAAATCTTAGGCTTGGATGATTCTTTTTCTGTTCAAATTGATTTGAATTACCTCTATGATTTGGATCCCAATAAACTTCCTGATTTGTTTGTAAAATTAGAAAACAAAGACTGGAATTCTTTAGACTCTTATTTAAAGATTCGCATTCAAGATTTATGGTTTCGCATCATGAAGGAAAATTTAGACATTGAAAGGAACATACCCAATGGAGAGAATATTATCGAATCCTTCGTCCATGAAAACTTATTAGAACTCCTTAATCGAGCATTTGAACAAGATGGGATTTACTTCAAAAAGGTCTTTATCCAAGACATTTACGTTCCTCGAATTGAAGAATACAACTTTATATTGCAACAGAGTAATCGTTATTTAGAGAAGAAATTAGAACGTAGTGCCATCATCGATGAAGCGAAAATCAAAAAGGAATCCCAAAGAATCCTATTCGAATTAGAGAAAGAAAAACTACAACAGATTGCAGAACTTATAAGAAAATATCCTGAGATCAAAGACTATCTAAAAATTGAAAGAATATCAAACCAAACTCAATTTGTGTTTCTTCCTTCTGATGGATTTTGGAATGAATCCACTACTACCTCAATCATGAGTGAAGTTATCACCAAAAAACAACAAGAAAAGCAACCTCCTAATACACCCAAAAAAGAACAGCAATTTATCGACAAAACACCACCATAACCCAAATTCAAGAGGTATACTATGAAGAAACATAACTCAAAATCTGAGTTGCCGATAGTTGTCATCATGGCAGGGGGAAAAGGAGAAAGGTTTTGGCCCAAATCCACGGAGTCCAAACCGAAACAATTACAAAAAATATACTCCCACAAAACCCTATTAGAAGAAACCTTACAAAGAGCTTACTCACTAACGGAAAAAGAACTTGTTTTTATTGGTTGTAATAAAGAACTCAAAAAAGCAATACAAAAAGAATTGGGGTTAAAAGATAAACAATTTATTGTAGAACCTTTTGGGAAAAACACAGCTCCCATTGTGGCATTATCTTCATTGATTTTAGAAGAAAAGTATCCTGATAGAGTGCATGTTGTTTTGAGTGCCGATCACTACATCTATCCTTTAAATGAATTCAAAAAAACCATCCAAAAAGCCATAGAACTTGCTAAACAAAATTATTTGGTAACCTGTGGAATAATTCCAACAAGACCCGAAATTGGCTATGGTTATATACAAAAAGGGAATTCCATACAGGAGCTTGGGTATTATGTAACGAAATTTCATGAAAAACCCGAAATCTCAAAAGCCTTAGAATACGTGAAAAAGGGATTTTATTGGAACTCAGGAATTTTCATTTGGAAGGGGAAAAAAATCATCGAAGCTTTTGAACAATATGCAGGAGAAATCCTTCAACCAATACGAGAAGGATACAAATCAGCATCGAAATTACAAAAGGCTTTTGAGTCAATACCGGAATTACCAATTGACATAGCTATCATGGAAAAAGCCAAAGATGTGGCAGTAGTAGAGTCAAGTTTTGTTTGGGATGATGTTGGTTCTTGGCTTTCTTTAGAACGCATCTATCAAAATGACAAAGACAAAACAGACGATAAACAAAATATTCTTTTACTGCCAAAAAAAGCACATCACCTCATGTTTGATTCTCATAATAACATCGTTTCTGTGGAAACACCTAAGTTCATAGCTTTCTTGGGTATGGAAAATGTAGTGATTGTAGAGACAGAAAAGGTTCTTTTCGTAGCCAAAAAGGATCGTTTGTCAGATATCAAAAACTTGATAAAAGAGATAAAACAAAATCCTACTTTACATCCTTTTATAAAATGAATTTTTGGACTTTAATAATTAGGAGCTGAAGATGCCATCGGGTAAGAAAAGAAAAAGGAGAAAAATTCGAACCCACAAAAGAAAGAAAAAGCGCCGTCAAAATCGCCACAAGAAGAAATTGAGATAATCTTTTAAAAAAATCCCCATCATGATGTTGATCGCAAAAGAAAAGACAAATCTTGATAACAATAGACTTGAAGTTTTACAAATCAAACTTTTAAAAATAACAACTTTTCTAAACTTTCTGTTTTCTGTTAATTATCGCTGGTTCTTTTTGAGTTTTTTGATTTTGATTTCTTGTTCTCAACCTCAAAAGAAAGAAGAATTTCCTACCATAGCATTAGTCCAAAAAAAAGAAATTGCTGATATAGTAGTTGATCCCTACTGGGAAAATCTAAAGAACTTCTTGATTTCGAAAACAGAGATTTTAGATGAATCACTCCAAACCTACACACAAAAAGATTGGTACAAAGAGTATCAACGAAATCTTCAGTTTTACGTAAAAACCCTAAGATCAAGAGAAACCCTTATCCGAACATGGCATGAAGTTCATCTCAAAAAAACCAAAGAAATCCCTAATGCCTTCTATTTATTAAGTGGGTCCGACGTTTTTCATTTGGTGATTTTTTATCCTGAGGCTGAGAATTATATTTTTGTTTCTTTAGAAAATCCCGGTCTTTTACAAAGACAATATTCAGAAAAAGATTTAAAATATGGGATATTTTCCCTTCAACAAATTTTAGCCAACCTAACCCAAGCAGGGTATTTATATTCAAGAGTGATGAAGGAATACTTGGAGAATCAAAAAAATATTTCTTTTTCTGGGACCCTTCCTATATTTCTTTTTTTTATTGGCTACTTCGATTGGAAAATCCAAGATGTAAAATCACAATGCTTAAAATTCTCGATGAATCAATGTGAAACTCCTATGATTGTGTATCATACTTTTGATTCTCAATCTCGAAGAAGAACTTTGTATTATATTTCTCAAAAACTAAAGCCAGAAGATTTTCAGATGGATTCGGAAATTTCTAAGTTTTTTCTGTCGTTTCCTGAAAGGGGGCTATTCCTTAAATCAGCTGTGTATTTGTTTCACTTTCCTTCGTATCGTAAAGTGAATTTTTATTTGCGTGAAACTTTCTCTATGATCATTCAAGATGATTCTGGCATTCCCTATGAGTATATTAAAAATTTTTACACTAACATCTATTTGTTCGGGCAATACAAAGAACCTACAAATTTGAAAGGAACAATAAATCCATTTCAAAATGATTTGTATCAAGATTATCAAAAAACTCCAATCAAGCAACTTCCTTTTGATTTTGGATATACACAAAGAAAAGTCAGTCGAATGTCCAATCTCATTTACGCATATCGATGATGTTTTATTTAATGAATTTTAGCTGCTTAAAATAAGCAAAAAAATTTTCAATATCTCGTCATTCTTTATAAAGTTTGTATAATCTCATATAGACACCAGGATTATCTTGGATATATTCCATCATATCTTTACGAGAAATTGCATAAAGATCACAAGCTTCTTCAGAAACGAAATCGAAATTTGATGGTAGTTCCTGTAAGAAATTAAAAATTTCACCACAGAAATCCCCAATTCCTAATTTCATTTTTTCTTTTCCGTCTTCATCGATAACTTTTACTATCCCTTTCTTTATGATGTAAACATGCTCAAATACTTGTCCTCTTCGTATGAGGTATTGCCCAGGAAGACTTTGTTTTTCTTCTAATATGAATTCTAAGAGGGTCTTTTGAGAAGATGTCAAATGCTTAAATACATTACTTTTCATCAGAACTTCCCAGCTCCCAGTTGCTCGGGTTTTGTTTAGTTTTTGGAATTTTTCTTCTAAACCACTATCACGAATGAAAGATAAGAATTTGTCTTTTGTGATTTTTAGAGCAATTACATCACTTTCTGCAACCACATCTGCACTACGTTTTTGATTCAAAACTAATGCTGCTTCTCCAAAGTATTCATAAGTTCCATAAACTTTCTCGAACTTTTTATTTCCATCATCAACGGGACTTTGATCTATACCTTCAACTTTCACAAACCCCGAAAGAATGATAAAGAATTCATTCCCTTCACTACCCTTTTCAATTATTTTTTGACCCCTTTCGAATTTTACTTTTTCAACAATTGTCAAAAATTCTCTCGCTTTTATAAGGGGGAAATTTTTAAAGATGGAAATATTGGTTAACGCATCCAAAATCTGTAAAGTTTCTTGATATTTATGAGGTGAGATTTCAATAACATGAGTATTGGTGATACCTTGTTGTGCATATCTTAGATGGGTATTCATAGGAAAATCTTTTTTTGCTATGTGATAAACAGTTATTTTTTTCTGGATTTCTGGTGGTAAGCTATTCAAAAAATCTATTCTTGTATGTAAGGGGGGAATACCAGCTTCGTGATAGATGATGTCTGTTTCCCAGGGAAATTTTTTTAACTCTTCGCAACGTCCAGGTGTTAGGATACCTTCATCTCTTAGTTTGTCGTACACTTCGGGGTAGGTATTCAAATGATCTGAGGTGTAGTAAAAAGTCTTTCCCTGAAATTCAAAACCAAAACCCAAAGAGGGGATAGAATGGAAGGCATATTTAAAGTAAAACAAGGCATCATGTATGTTATAGGTTTTTCCAATAATCACAGGAACAAAGTTAAATAGCTCAAGAAGTTTACTTGTTTCAATGTTAGTCAAGGCAGAATATTTTCTTAAAAATGAATCCAAGATAGTTGAGGTTGTATAGATTGTGATTTTTCCTTCTTCTAAGATTTTCTGAAAAGTTCCCGCGTCGTGATCTGCATGACAATGAGTTAGAATAATGGTATCAATCAGTTTTGGGTTTACATTGGATTTTCGAAGCCACTCAGTAGAATTAACTGGTGGATCTACCATTATGCCTTTGTGGTTTAGCCAGATGATAAAACCTGAGGTATTCGCTTCAGGATCAAAACCATGACTAGGACCAAGACAAGTGATACCAAAGATGGGAGGTTCATAAGGACCTTCCGACGGCGTTCCTACATCATATAATATTGAGTAAGTTATCTTTTTTGGAACTTCCGTGTCTTCACCCCATTCTTTATCACTTATAAGAAAATAGTCCTGTTCTAATTTGATATAGACTTTATTTAATCGAACCGTATAGTTGTTTTCTTTTTTAAAGACTAAAAATTTCACTAAATCTTCGAATTTTCTATTCCCACGAAAGTAATCTATTTCTGCCTTGAGGTTGGGGAAAAACTTATTATTTGCACCATCAATGTACTCAGCTTCAATATTGAGTTTCTCTGGTCCGAATAAAGACTCAGAAAGGGCAATTTTGAGTCGTCTGCATTGATCCGCAGTTCCAATGATATAGGTCTTTTTTTGTCGAAGGAAATGATTGTAATAAATAGGGAATTCTAATTCCGCAAGGGAAATTCCTTTTTCAACATGAAACATTTGATCTGCTATGACGAAAATTTGAGGTGTCCCCAGAGGAAGCATCATGGTATCTTTAATAGTTTCGGGTGGTATCCCAATTTGAATGTATCCGACAGATGTTTGGACAAGATATCCACCTCTTGGCAATTCTATACGTAAGGCTTTTTCCAAACCGCTTTTTGCATCTTTTATCTTTGTTTGAATATCTTTTAGAGTTTCAATCTCTGCCATAATTATAAGCACATTAAAAAAGAATTTATTAAAGAATCAAATATTTTTTGTTGAAGTTTTTAAACATCATCAATTTATTTTAAATATGACAAGATTCCCATTTTCAGGAATATTTTTCTTAGTCATTATGAGTTTTTCTTCTTGTGCATCTGAAAATCAAAGCTTCCCTTTGGTTCAAGCAATTGTATTTCCTTCCAACGATCATACGCATGAAGTGTTGATTACCAAAGAAGAACTTCTACAAGGGAAAAGAAGCTTCGAGACAAGTGAAACCTTTGGGCATAGACATCAAGTAGATTTGAAAGAACTTGATGTAATACTACTACTGCGAGGACTTCAAGTGGAAGTTGAAACTAACGAGGTTCTCAACCACAAACATAAACTCGAATTAAGATTGTTTGATTTTTAGAAGTACAGCGCTTCCTTATGAAGCGCTATTGGTGAGTTATACGTGCCTAAGTAAAATTCTTTTTATTTGTTCCTTAGGAAGAGCTCCTATGATGCGATCAACTAGCCTTCCGTCTTTGTATATAACTATCGTTGGGATTGCAGTAATTCCCAAACTTTGAGCCACATAAGGATTTTCATCAACATTGATTTTTTTGAATTGCATATTTGTTAGTTCTCGAGATAATTCTTCTAAGATAGGAGAGACAATCCTACAAGGTCCACACCATTCAGCCCAAAAATCCACAATCACAATCCCATTAGATGTCTCTTGAGTGAAGTTATTATCCGTGATTTCTTTTACTGCCATACTTTACCTCAACATAAACAAAAAGAAGTGATATTTATTCATTTAAATTTAATTTGAGTTTAAAGCAATTACTTTTTTTTCTCTTTTGTTTTCTTATCTTTCTGTAAGATAGATTCAATTTTCTCTATTGTGGATTCGAGTGCATATCCTGTTCGTTGTTCTTCTGCTTTGTCGCCGATAAAATTATAAATTTTCTTAAGAAGTTCCAAGATTTTTCTTAAATTTTGTAAGGAGTCCAAATCTTGAGCAACAAGCTCATATTTCGATCGGTATTCAAAAGCAGATTTTTGCAAAACATCAATTAAAAGTTCCATGTGAGAATGAATAGCATCATGATAGGGAACATCGGGATTTTTTGCTCTTTCATATAGTTTGAAGTCCAAAAATTTAAAAATTACCAATGACAATTTCTGATAAATTTCCGGAAATGACCAACGGTATTTTCCATTCAACTCTAATTCATAAATCTTGTTAGTAATTTCATAAAGAGCTTTGAGGAAATGATATCTTTGCAGAGGATTCATTTCAGAAATTTTTTGTAAAAATTCTTGATTATCAGTAAACCCTGAATCAAAATCAATGTCTTTTTCAGCAAGAAAATCCATTAAAATCCCATAGATTTCCTTTCTCGCATTTGAAATATAATCATCCCCACGTATGTTTTGAATGACTTGTGATAGAATTGATATTTCTGCATTGATGGAAGCTTTTTGGATACCCAAGACTGCTATTTTGATTTTTATATAAGGATCCAACTCAGCATTTTTTTTCAACATCGATTGCAGCATCTTCTTTTCTTTGTCTATCTCTGAAATCTTCTCTTTGTATTTCTTTGAGCTTTCTTTAAACTCTTCTTTGTCTTTTTTCAAGATAGCCATAATACAAAGTATTTGGTCTAATATGAAAAAGAAACTTTTTTTAGTTCTTGATAGTTATAAAAAAAAAAATATCATGGTTGTTATGAAAACTTTGTTATTTATCGGAAGTATAGGTGGCACTGAACTAATCATCATACTAATTATTGTTCTACTTATCTTTGGCGGTAGAAAAATCCCCCAATTAGCAAGAGACATCGGATTAGGTATCAAAGAATTCCGAAAAAGTATCAGTAGTACCGAAGAACCCAACAACTCTCCCCAACAACTCACTTACGAAGAAGAACCACAAACTCCTAAAGCAAAAAAAACCGTTCAACGCAAGAAAAAAGCGTAATTTCACTGAAACCTCAAGATGAGATCCAATGAATAAAAAATCAAAAAGAAAAGTTGTCAAAACTCAAAAAGCAACAAAGGTAATACCCGAAGAAAAGGACCAAGAATCTCAAGACGAAGAAGAAATCCTTGATCCCCGAGAGAAATACATGACGATCGGGGATCACTTAGAAGAACTACGAAAACGGATTTTTGCTATCATTGGGGTTTGGTTAGCGGCATCTATCTTTGTTGGTATTTTTAGTCCTTATATTCATTCTATTTTGGTTCAACCTTATAGAGAATATTCGAATGAACCCCTTATCTTAGGAACCGTCTATGGTCCACTGGAAATTTATTTTAAATTGTCTTTGATTTTGGGTTTTATCATTGCCCTTCCCATTAGTCTCGCAATCATGTGGGGTTTTATTACACCTGCTGTTTCACAAAGAGCTGCAACCATCGGTTATACGGTTGTGATTTCTTCGGCTTTTCTTTTTTGGTTGGGGGTTTGGTTTGCCTGGAAGTACTTATTCCCGTTGAGCCTTAGGATGATGTTCCAACTTTTTCTTCCCGCAGAGACGGTACCTCAAACCTCAATTGAAAAATACTATAGTTTTTTGTTTTTTCTGTTAATTGGGACTGGTGCTACTTTTCAACTCCCCTTAGTTGTGATTCTTTTGGGTTTTCTGGAGATTTTAACTTTGGAATGGCATAAAAAGGCTTGGAAATTTATTGTGGTTTCCATCTTTTTCTTCTCAGCATTCATCACACCGCCGGATCCTTTCAGTATGTTTGTGATGGCTTTCCCTTTGCTTCTTCTTTATGGGGTGTCGGTAGGGATTGTCTGGCTCTTTGAGCTACGAAGAAAACGATACTAAAACAAACTACTTTGCGTTGATTCCTGTAATTTCGTTTAACGTGGTATTTTCTTTTTCAAGAAAGTTGTCTAAAAAGCTCAAGATTTTTTTTGGGAGAAAAGGTCCTCGATAGACCAAGCCCGTATAGATTTGAATCAAGCTTGCTCCCGCCATGATTTTTTCTAAAGCATCCTTTCCATCAAAAATACCCCCAACTCCAATAATGGGAATCTTCCCAGAAGTAAACTTATAGGCTTTTTTGATCATGTCTGTAGCGATAATTTTTAATGGCAGTCCCGAAATCCCTCCCTCCTCGTGAATCTGATATTGATTGAATTTTCTCGTTGTTGTGTTTGTAAGTATGATACCATCAACTCCTGCATCAAGATACACTTCCAATAAAGAAAAAAACATTTTATTATCAAGATCGGGCGATAGCTTGATCAAAATAGGAACTTGTTTTTGGGTTTTCGACTTGTCTTTTAGCAACTTAACGAAATCCAGTAATTCTTTGGATTGTTGAAGGTCTCTTAGTTGTGGCGTGTTTGGAGAACTAACGTTGATAGCAATATAATCGGCAAAAGGGTGAAGTTTTTCAAATGCCAAAAGGTAATCTTCCATCGCCCTTTCATTGGGAGTGGTTTTGTTTTTTCCGATGCTTATTCCTCGAGGGATGGTTTTTCGTTGGAGCTGAAAAGTTCTGCTTGCTGCATCAACACCAGGATTATTAAATCCCATGCGATTTACAATCGCACCATACTTGGGATAACGAAACAATCTCGGCTTGGGATTTCCTTCTTGAGGAAGGGGGGTAAAAGTTCCACATTCAATAAAACCAAATCCCAGATAAGATAGAACCTCGTAAAGTTCTCCTGTTTTATCAAAACCGCCAGCTAATCCCAAAGGATTAGGAAACTCCATACCCCAAACAGTTCTTTTTAGATTTTCCGAAGAATGTCGAAACAAAAACGAAAATTTTTGTGTTACATTTTTTTGTTTCTTCAAGATTGAAACAACATAATCGTGAGCTTGTTCTGGATCTTTTTGAAAAAGTAGTTGTCTAACCAAAAAATACATGAATTCCTTACCATCTTTTTTTTCTTTCTTTGATAGCAAAATCCTATTTTTTGTTCACATGGAAATTGTTTTGTATGAGCCAAAGATACCTCAAAATACAGGAAATATCATTCGTCTTTGTGCTTGTACAAATGCCAGTCTAAGCATCGTAGGAAAACCAGCGTTTTCAATGGATGATGCTTCATTGCGTAGGGCTGGATTGGACTACTACAAAGAAGTTTCCATCACAATGTATGAAGACTGGTTCCACTTCGAAGAGTACTTAAAACAAAATCAAAAGTCCCTCAAGGATATAGCTTTTTTATCACGTTTTGGAAAAAGAGTCTATACAGATTTCTCTTACAAAGAAGATCAAATTTTTGTTTTTGGAAGTGAAACCGAAGGACTGCCTGAATTCTTACACAAAAAAATCAGAGAGGAATGCCCTGAAAACCTACTTCGGATTCCGGTTTCGAAGCGATGCCGTTCGTTAAATTTAGCAAACGCAGTTTCTATCTTGATTTATGAGGCCCATCGCCAAAATCAATTCAAAAACTTAGTTCTAACGTTGGACGAAATCACATTAAGTTAATCTTTACTTGAATAACTCCTTCTTTTTTTTACTCATAATCTATGGCAATGGCAAAAAATGAAATCTTTGTAGTCAAAGGTGGAAATCCTATCTCAGGGATCTTCAAACCGCAAGGAAACAAAAACGAAGCTCTGCCCATCTTAGCCGCATCCATTTTGACGAATGAACCCGTCTATATTGAAAACCTGCCTGACATAGAAGATGTTCGTCAAATGATAGCCATCTTGCGAAATATTGGTTTAGAAGTTTCATTCTTAGATCCTGAAGATACATCAAAAGTAATGATAAGAGCTGATGGAAACATCAAAAGCGAAATCCCCAAAGATTTGAGTTCTTTACTCAGAGGTTCCGTGACCTTAGCTGGACCACTTCTTGCTCGAAACAGAGAAGTGTTTTTACCCAGACCCGGAGGTGACCGTATCGGAAGAAGACGTCTTGATACCCACATCTTAGCTTTTCGTGCCTTGGGTGCTGAAGTAAAGATCTTTCCCGATGGCTTCGAAATCAAAGCCGAAAAATTACGCGGAGCTGACATTCTACTGGATGAAGCTTCCGTCACAGCAACAGAAAATGCTATATGTGCAGCAGTATTTGCGGAAGGAGAAACCATTATACGAAACGCAGCATCCGAACCTCACGTACAAAACCTATGCCACTTTTTGAATTCAATGGGAGCGAAGATTGAAGGAATAGGATCCAACATCCTCAAAATTACAGGAGTATCAAAACTAAGGGGAACGCACCATAAGATCGGACCCGATTATTTGGAAGTGGGAAGTCTGATCTCACTTGCGGCGGTTACCAAAGGAGAACTCATCATTGAAGACCCAGACTTAGCTAACTTACGAATGATTCGCATGATGTTTTCTCGCTTAGGTATCTTGACCCGTTCGGAAAAACGTCAAAACCAGGAGATTTTGATTGTGCCTCCTGATCAAACATTGAAGATTGAAATGGACATTGGTGGTGCCATCCCCAAAATAGAGTCAGCACCATGGCCAGGATTTCCTGCTGATATGACTTCTGTGGCGTTGGTTACTGCTACCCAGTGCGAAGGAACGATTTTGATTCACGAAAAACTCTTTGAATCCCGGCTTTTCTTTACTGACAGGTTGATTTCCATGGGAGCAAGGATTGTGTTGTGCGATCCACATCGAGCAGTCGTGATTGGACCTACTCCCCTGCAAGGAAGTATTGTATCATCCCCAGATATTCGAGCTGGCATGGCTATGCTGATTGCTACTTTATGTGCTGATGGAGAATCCATCATTCAAAATGTTCACCAGATTGATCGAGGTTTCAGTCGAATCGAAAAACGCCTCCAAGCCTTAGGAGCCAAAATCCAACGAAAAGAAATCTAATTACGATTGTTTATAACTCGTTGTTCTCCGATTTCTATTTTATCTAAAACAATCACATTTCATCCTTCACTTCGACAAAGCAAGTTTATATGCTTGTAGGTAGTATTTAATTAAATTACTCCAATCGAAAATGCTACTAACACTTTCTACTTTGTTGCGAAGTTCTATTCGTTCGCGTCTACTCATCGAAATCACAGAATAGATTTTGTCAGCTAACAAATGAACGCTATCCCAATAAGAAAGACTTTTTCTTGGCAAGATAAAAATCCCATACTCATCATGATTGGGTAGTTGTTCCTGCAAAAACGAAGAAAAGCCAGTCCAATCGGATGAAATAGAAGGAATCCCTGCGGCAGTGCATTCCATCGGTGTATATCCCCAAGGTTCATAATAACTTGGAAACACTCCTAAATGAGTTCCTCGGATAAAATCCATATAATCAATTTTGATGATGGATCCAAATTCAGAGATAAAATCAGGATGATATACTACCTTCACTGCTAATTCTTTTTGATTGAATAATTGATTTTTGTAAATGTAATTGAGGATGATATCGTTTGGATGCACCATTTCGTGTGTTACAACTGAAGGAAGTCCTTTTCTTTTCCATGAGTAATAAATTCTTTTGAGATAAACTAATTCTGACTCCGTGAGTAGTTGTTGGGGTTGTATGTTAGGAGCTTCCACAAGTTGCTGTAGAAGTCTTTGAGGAATATTTTGAGAGATTCTCATTGTGGCATTTTGTAGTTCTTCGAAGATAAACCGATTCTGTAAAACTTCATAGCGATAACCCAAGGTCGCAGCCTTGGTAATAATGAAAGCAACCACTGTAACAGACAATTGATTCTTTTGAATTTTCTCATTGAGAATCGGTAGAGCATCAATGAACATGTCAATTCCTTTGTTGCGAAACTCATAGCGACCAGAAATAAAGATATAAAGGGTTTTATCCAAATCAAACGTGTAGTAAGGAAAGAAATAACCAGTTATGAAATCATGAATCTTGGCTTTGAACAAGCCATGTAAATTCTGGTGTTCATGGGCAACGACAAACTTTTGGATGTTTAAACCATTGGGAGTTACTAAATGGACACTTTTATGGAGTAAGTATTTTGTTTCTTCTGCTGTGATATCGCTTACTGTGGTAAAAACATCCGCACCATAAGCCGAAGCTCTCTCTATCAAATATTGGGAAAAGATATTTAGTCTTCGAGCTTCTTCGTAAGGATCAATATACTTCATGTATTCGTAAATATTATCTACAGTAGGGGCAATGTATCTTGCTAATAGGGTTGCATGGGTTGTAAAAACGATTTTAGTTTTAACTTGCCTTTTCCTTAAAATAGGGATTGTTGAACCTACATTCCATTCATGAAAATGAGTAATCAATTGAAGAGAATTCCCTTCTTCATTTATGACGTTAGCAAACATTTCTATTAAGGTTGCAACTTGGTATCCAAACAAAACAGAATCATTCACCCACATTTCATCAGGAGTTTCGATACCATGATCGACCCAAAAGTAATATTTGTATTCTTGGATGCGATGAAACTGGGAAAGATAATCAATCAATATCACATTTGGACTACCTGTAATCAACCACTTACCGAAACGAGCTCGGAATCCAAGCGACCAATATTTCTCCAAAGCCTTTTGATAAACTCCATAAGGTGCCATTTCTTCGAATTCCAAATTGGATTGTTCAAAAAAATCGGGACCGATCAAACAATAATTGGTTCCAAATAGTTGCTTCATCACAGGAGCTTTTGTTCGAATGACCCGATAAATACCACCAATTTGTCGACAAACTTCCCAACTGACTTCAAAAAGCAAAATCGATGACAAATCCATGGTAGTGAAAATTCTATGTATTTGATAGTTTTCAATTCAAATAGAAAAAATAAAATTTACTTTATTTGTTTTCAACTCCGAAGAAATGATCATGAGGAAATTTTTATTTTTGACGTTTGCGAATTTTATTTTTCTTTCTACACTCTTATGTTATGAGTCCAAAGATCGAAGAGTCACATTAGCCGATAGAAACGGGATTGTTGAGATTGCCAAATCATATATTGGCACACCTTACAAAGAAGGTGGAGATACGCCAAAAGGTTTTGACTGCTCAGGCTTTACTATGTTTGTTTATCGAAAAGCTGGATATAAAATACCTCGAACTACCAAAGATCAATATCTACAACTTGAACCCGTAAAAAAACCAAAAATTGGGGATCTAGTATTTTTTAAGTTGGAATCAAACAGTGTGAGTCATGTAGGTATTTACATCGGAAATTTTCAGTTCATTCATGCACCCAGCACAGGGAAAAGCGTAGAAATTTCGGACTTACGCAATCCTTACTGGAGGAAACGTTATGTGGGTTCTCGAAGTTATTTTTTTGGATCACACAGACTAAATCAAAATCTATTTACTACCTCAATGATTTCATTATACTCAGCTGAGGTCATATAAGGAAACAACGGAAGATTCACCACCGACGAACAAACGCGCTTGGCGTTATCACCCCCGACCTTATATCGAAGATAACCCTGAGCTCCTTTTTGAACAGAAATAGGATCAGGATAGACGGTTCCAAATCCAATCTGGTGTTTTTTTAAGTGCTCTAAAAAAGCATTTCGTTTTTTGGGATCCATCAAGATAACATTGAGATAGCCATTTTCTTCTATGCGAATGGAGGTGGCACTTTCTTTCCAAAGAACTCCCTGGGAAGACACTAAACCAGGAGTTGTATGCACCTCAAACTTCTCCGCAAGGTCTCGGCGATAACTATCGGCTATGAGACGACGAGACTGAATACGTTCCCCCAGGTAAGGAAAATTGACATTCAGATAAGCTGCTTGCAGGTTTCCTAAGCGGGAATTCCAACCTACATACTGATGGGAATAATGAAATTCTCTTCCATGATTTCCTAAAGATCGAACTTTTTGAGCAATTTCAGGATTTTGTGTTAAAACAGCACCTGCATCGCCGGCAGCACCAAAAACCTTTGCGGGATAAAAACTGACTGTGGCAACCAATGCATTCTTATAAATTGACTCTCCATTGACTTTGACACGATAAGATTGAGCACCATCTTCAATCAAAAAGACATTTTTTTCTTTTGCGTATTTTCGAAATGACTCCAAGTATTGAGAGGTCCAGCCATACAAATGAACTAAAATTGCTGCTTTGGGCTGAAACTTTTCCACTGCTTCTTGAAACAAAAAAAAATCCATTTGTAAATCTTCTAAACTGATGTCCACTGTGATGGGTTCAGCTCCCACATTAATTATGGCTTCGAATGTTGCCCAAAACGTCAAGTCAGGAAGCAACACTTTGTCTCCACTGCCTACTCCCACAGCTCGCAAAGCAAGTTGAATGGCATCTGTTCCATTCGCACATCCGATAGCATACGCCACTTGATTATCTTTCTTGAGGGTTTCCTCAAAAATCTCGACTTCTTTTCCACCAATGAATTGGGTATTGGCTACTAAACTTTGAATTTTTTGACTAAAAATCTCAGGGATGGAATCTTCGAAACGCTTAAGGTCAATAAACGGCACAGGCATTAAAGCCAAAATCAAAGAACATCATTCCACTACAAGAAAAAAAGAACAAAACGTAATCGGAAAACCAAAGAAATAAGCAAACTAACTAAGCTACCCAAAAGAAAAAAGTAAACTTTCCTGCAAAAATTTTGGATGTCTTTATCGAAGAACTGATAATTTTTTGATACTAAGTTCCAAAAAAAGCTTCATTCAAAAAAAAGAAATATCGCCAGCTCTTGCTAGCGAATTTCTAAAGATGAATTAGAATGTAACATCGACTGATTTTGAGGTGGTTTTTTTATCAGTGGAATCACGTAAAGAAACACTCTCTAAAGTGAATGTTAGGGTTTAGTCAGCACAGCTTGTGGCACCTTTGGATACTATACGAAAACATAAACATCACAGATGCTGATATGTTAATAGCAGTAGATAAAGTTGATAATCGACATGCTGCATCAATCGGACGTTGATCCAGATATAAGTTTATTTTTGCATATACATCAAAACTTGATTATTCATTTTGATTTAGTTTTCAATGATTACTCTTACGGAAGATTAATTTCTTGGGCTTGGGAAACTCACGCTTACTTCTTTTTTGGTATGCTTTACGTCAGGGGGGTTTATTGATGTTAGTGTAGATACACTTTCGAGGGTGAAACTCAGTTTGACGGTTTTACTCACGCATGGGGTGTCTTTGAATTTCATGAGAGGTTGATAACCTACACTTAGATTATCCCTTGTGGTGTCATACTCACAAATGGAATATGTCAAACGTAATTTGCAATCTGAGTCATTTGTGTCCAAAAAGTATTTACATTTCGTCCATGAGCCTAAATTTTTGAAAGTGGCGCAAGAAAAAGTTTCTCTATCTAATTTTGGAACATCACATGTGACATCGGTTAACTCATAGTGGATATATTTTTGATTCTCTTGTAGGGTAGAAAGCAAAAGAAGTAAATACAACTGAAAATCCCTATTAGCCTCCTCTAACATTGAGTCCATCTTCTTGATATCATTATGAACACAGCTCAAAATGAAAAGGGAAAGAACAAGGAAGAATAACTTACGGAATAACTTCATTTCTTCCTCCCAAATAATTTTTTTCTGCACAAAAATACCAAAGAGCTGTGTATTTCAATGATTTTTTGGGATTTTCAGTAATTCTAATTAGCACAAAAGGTCTAGGATCATTTAACTTTTGTCTACTGAATATGTTAAAGTACTAATCACAAGAGGTCAATATGTTTGAGTTTGATATTCAAAAAATAAAGAAAGCTCATCTTATTCGAAAAATAGAGAAGGCTTATCTTAGCTTAATTCACGTCTTAAACGATCCAACTGGGAAAGCTAAAATCACGTTAAGAATACTTCTTACTCAAATTGATAAAAGTAAATTTGTTGAAATCACACCAAGAGATTTCCAAAACCTAACAGATTTGATTTCGAAGAATCTTATAAAGGACTATGTGATTATGCTTATAGATGAAATCGATCTACTTAACGTAGAGCAATTAAGCACAATCGCATATATTGCAGACTCTGATTATGTCAAAATAGGATATCGTAAGATCAATTTGACTGCAAAAATCATATGGGGTGTGACAAGTCCGAATTTTGACCGTTCCACAAGTTTGCTCTGCAAACCGGAATTCAAGGATTATTTTGTTGTATTGGACTACAAAGAATAACAGGCATCACCTTCAGAACAAGACATTTTGGAAGTATTCAACTTAATCAGGTATAGAAGATCTCAATGCACACATCAAATCAAGCTCAAATCAAAAGGTGAACTCTGGGGACGGTAGTTATCGCCAAGGAGGTAGAAAGTTGTTTCCACCATTTCGTTTTTGACACGGGAACTTCAAAGCCAAAAGGTTTTTGCTCCCAAGTTTTTTGTTTTTATTCAATAATCATCGGCTGTTTGTTTTGAGATGATTTTTTTGGGTCATGTTGTTTCGGCTTGAGCTATCAGCTCTAAAAATACTTGGCGCCAGTTCTTTTTTACATGCAATCTTCGTAAATTTCCAAAATGACCTATGAGATTTCTATGAATGAAGATGATATCTTTGGGGAAGACAAAGTCTCTTACGTCTTCCCAGCTTTCATGGGTGATCTCTAAAAGCCGTTGATAAACCTTTGAGTCCTCTCCAAAGTAGGTTTCTTTATTGGGGAAAACTTCTTGGATGATGACCAAATGGGGTCTTAGGAATCTTTCTGGGAGAGGTTTTTCTCCTTTTGTCTTGATTCCAGCATTGTATAGTATTTCTCCTATTTTGTCCCACTCATCCATGAGAACACAAACAGCTGTTTCTTTATAAGCTTTTGCTAAATAAGACGGAACTTTTTTGATGCAACCAAAATCATATACGACGACCGTGCCATCTTCTCGAAAACCAAAATTTGCAGCGTTCGGATCTACGTGAAGAAGTTCATACTTAAAAAATCCCCATATGATAAACTTCAGCAAAGCAATGATCCATTTTTCTTGAAGATGAGGATACTTTTTTGTTTCACTCCATGAGAATGATTCTTCGAAACCTAATGTTAAAACCTCTTTGGTTGAGTATTCTTCAAAATACCTTGGATAAACCAAATTTTCAATATGAACCTTTTGATGGAAAAGTTTTAAGTTTTCTAATTCTTTGGAATAATCGACTTCTTCCATCAAGCGTTCTTTGATTTCTTCCCATGGTTCCTCAAAAGGAAGTTCTAAGGCTTTGAAGAGTGGAGATAAAATCAATTTGATTGTAGCTAGGTCAGTTTTGATTGATTTTCTGATCCCTGGATACTGAATTTTGAGTATGACATCTTCTCCAGTTTTTAATTTTCCTTTGTGAACTTGACCAATCGATGCCGAAGCAAAAGGCCTTTTTTCAATAAACGTAAAATCGCTTAACTTTTCTTTTAGTTCTTTTTGAAGCACTTGTTCTATCACACTAAAAGAAACTGGGGGAGTATCTTTCTGTAAAATCCGCAATATTTCGATGATTTCTGGAGGTAATAAATCTTCATGAAGACTCAACATCTGTCCCACTTTCATGGGAGCCCCTTTCAATCGAGAAAGATTATCTACTACTTTTATCACCTGATTAAGATCAAGGTTTTTGAAGTTATTATTAAGATTTTTCAATAAAGTAAATCCTACTCTGCCAGTTGTTTCTCCCAAACGAAAAAGTCTTGATAATGTCCCTGATATGAAATTATTATCATTCATAAAACTTTTGCATTTTAGATTACAAAATAATGAAAAAAAACCCTTTATGTCAAACTATTTTAATTCACTATCCTACAACAAGAACGCATTAGAAGACATGATACGCAATCAAATTGTCTATCGAGGCATTACAAACAGTCGGATTTTGGATGCAATAAGAAAATTCCCAAGAGAATTTTTTGTCCGAGAAAAAGACAAAAATTATGCCTATACTGACGGACCTTTGAACATAGGATATAATCAAACCATATCACAACCCTACGTAGTTGCGTTAATGACAGAATTATTGGAATTAACAGGAGAAGAAAAAGTTCTCGAGATTGGCACGGGAAGTGGCTACCAAACAGCGTTACTTTCAGATTTAGCCAAAGAAGTTTATACAATTGAAATCCATCCGAATCTATTAGAATTTGCCAAAAATAACTTAAAGCGTTTTCAAGTCAAAAACGTTCATTTTTTTTGCAAAAATGGATGGGAAGGTTTAGAAGAACATGCCCCTTTTGATCGGATTATTTCAACAGCAGCTCCTAAAAAAATCCCCGAACACTGGAAAAGACAATTAAAAGTTTCTGGAATCATGGTTGTACCAGTTGGAATTGTATATCAAGACTTACTCAAAATAAAAAAAACCTCAAAAACAAGCTTCATTGAGGAAAAAATCATCTCTGTCAGATTTGTTCCTCTTTTGAAAGAAGAAGAATGATTCCTGTATATCCATATAAAACCATCCCATACGATAGTTATCTGCGTTTATCCCACTACTTTCGGAAGAAACGCAAGGAAAACCTTATGTTTTGTGATCACTATCCTGTGATTACTGCTGGAATGCAATTCCAACCTAAAAGTTTGAAGGTATCAGAAGAATGGCTGAAGCTCCATCAAATTGATTTTTTTCATGTAAAACGTGGTGGAGATGTAACGGCTCATGAACTAGGACAAATCATCATCTATCCTCACATAGACCTAAGAAAACGAAAGATTCTACTACAGAATTTCATCGATATGATAGTTTCGATCACAAAGCAAACCGTAAAAGAAATATTTCAAATAGAACTCGAGTATAAAAAAGACATGCCAGGTTTTTATTTTGATGATCAAAAAGTGATTTCCATGGGATTGGAAATCCGAGCTGGTTTTTCTTCTTCTGGTTTAGCGATAAACTATAAAAATGACTTAAAGACCTTTCGTTTCATTCATCCCTGTGGTTACGAAAACCTAAAAATGACTACCATCGAACAAATCTTAGAAAATCAAAAAAAAATTACCAATCAGGAAAAAAAAGAGTTGTATTTAGAAGCAAAAAAAATCGATTTTTGCAAAAGATGGGAAGAATTATTTTGCTCTTATTTGGACTGACTTTGCTTGGATATTGCACCACAACAAAAGTTAAAACAGAGTTTAATTTCAAATTCCAGTGGCCAGATGAATTTAAACGCACGGGCTTAATCACAAGCTCAACTTATCAAGTATACTTTTACGTGAGAGGTGAAACCTACGCTCAAGCATTAGCAATCGCAAAGAGAGAAGCAGTGCCTCTTGCCTTGGGATATATCTTGATGGAACCATTCATCACCATTCGCATTACAGCCCAAGGGAAAGCCAAAATCCGAAATATCATTCAATCAAAAGGAAGGATTGTCTTTTTTAAAAAGATTCCCAATAATTCCGATCATTATGAAGTTGTTTTCCATGTCACAGATTTTGATTTATTTAATAAGTTGAAATCCATCAAGTAGCGTAAAATACAACAAATGGAAGTTCGAACGAGATTTGCCCCATCCCCTACAGGTTTTTTACATATTGGCGGAGCAAGAACAGCACTTTTCAATTATTTATATGCAAAAGCACGAGGTGGTTCTTTTATCTTGAGGATTGAAGATACAGATCAGGAGCGATCTACCAAAGAGTCCGAAAGAATGATTTTAGATGCTTTGAAGTGGTTGGGGATTCAAGCCGATGAAGGACCCGAGGAAGGTGGAAAATACGGACCATATCGTCAATCAGAGAGACTGCACATTTACAAGAAATACACAGATTACTTATTGGAGAAGCAATTAGCTTATCGCTGTTTTTGCTCTCCTGAGGAACTCGAGGCAAAGCAAGAGCGTTCAAAACGCTTAGGGATCCCTCATGTGTATGATGGTAAATGCAGAAATTTGTCAGCATCAGAAATTGAAGAAAAAATCAAAAAAGGAATACCCTACGCAATCCGCTTCAAAGTAGACCCAAAAGAAATTGTTGTAGAAGATATCGTTCAAGGGAAAGTCAAGTTTGATTCGCGTTTAATTGGAGATTTTATCATAGTAAAATCAGATGGTTTTCCTTCATATAATTACGCTGTAGTGATTGATGATTTCGAAATGAAAATTACTCATGTGATTCGTGGTGTGGGGCACTTATCGAATACTCCAAGACAAATTTTAATTCACGAAGCTTTTGGTTTTCCATTACCTAAATATGCTCATATTTCTGAAATCGTTGGAACTGACAAAAAGAAATTATCCAAGCGAAGAGGGGCTACATCTGTAATGTTTTTCAAAGAGCTGGGATATTTGCCAGAAGCAATGGTGAACTATATGGCACTTTTGGGGTGGTATCCTGAGGATGGCGTTGAATTCATGCCTGATGGAGAGATCATGAAAAAGTTCGATATTTATCGTTGTTCGAAAAGTCCAGCGATGTTTGATTTCTTCTTGATCGAATCCATCGAAAAGTCCGAGAAATCAGATACGAAAGAGGAGACTGACGAAAGCTCTGAGTTTTCGTCCCAATCTATTCAAGAAATGACACTTGAAGAAATTAAGCAAATCATCAACCCCAAAACCAAACTCAACTGGATGAATCAAAAATACATTCGCCATTTCAGTTCTGACAAAATTTTTGAACTATCAAAAGAATTTCTACTTCGTAATGAGGAATTGAAACTTCAGCTCGAAGAAAACGAAGAAAAAATTAAACAAATCTTCCAACGCATCAAAGATTATTTAGTTACATTAGATGAAGCGGTTTTGTATATAAAAGAACTCTTAAGCGACCAATTGGAACTTACAGAAGAAGCCTCCCAAGAATTAGAAGAATTAGAAAAGCAATTCCCCAATACTTCAGAACTTATTGAGGTGTTCTTGACTTTGCTTAATCAAACTACGCCAAAATCAGAAGATGACTACAAACTACTCATAAAAAAATGTGGAGAACAAACCCAAAGAAAGGGAAAATTCCTATATATGCCAATACGAATTTATACAACTGGGAAAACTCATGGAATGGAACTCCCGATTTTGTTCACTCTATTAGGAAAAGAACGTATTTTCGAACGAGTTGTATCTTTGAAAAAATTAGTTAAGACTTAAACTTTGAAAATAAAAAAAGAAATATCATCTCGAATTTTGCGGTTTTTTCGGAACTCGGACCAACTTTTTAATAATATTTTTTTATTTTTTTGGACGTCCTTTCCAAATTTATTAAGAACATCAGGCAAAATTTCCATGAACATAATTTTTTCATCATTCAGTTGTTCAGTTAACCCATCGCTACAAGAAAATACAATATCTCCTTCTTTTAGTTTGTAAGAAACTGGTTCAATGACTGTGTTTTCAAACAAACCAAGAAAAACAGCTTCATTCGATTTGGTTTCTGATTTCAATGCATAAACTTTATGATTCCTTTTAAGCCAAAGCATTCCATGACCATAATCATAAACAGTCATAACTTTATTCTTTTTGTTAACTAAGATAAACACACCAGTAGCATAAAGTTCTTTTGACGTTGATATTGCTACTTCATCATTCAAATCTTGCAAGGCTTTATAAAAATTTCGATAACTTATATTATTTTTCCTGATAAAATCTTGTATAATTTTATTCAAAATAGAAATGATTACCAAAATCATTGATGCCGCTTTCAATCCCTTTCCACATACATCAATCAGAACAACTAAAGAATAATTATCGTCGATTTCATATTTATAAACGTAATCCCCCCCAGGACCTAACAAAAGACGCAAGAAATCTGTATATTCTAATTGTTTCTCTATCCTTTTGTGGTGTTGTTCATAAAAATTCATTAATGAAAGTTGAGATTCTTTGACAGCTTCCAAGTCACGTTTTATGAAGGTATTCATTCCCAGAAGAACATTATCAACGGTTGAGATACCAAAAAATTTTCTATCTAACGTCACAACAAAGGGATCAAACCGTATCTGAGGAGGACGACTCATTAAGATTTCGCTAGCTTCTGTCAAGGAAGAATAAGCATTCAAACATATGACATTTTGATTGTAAAGATTTTTGATTGTAACATCTTTTCTAAACAATAATTCCCGATTAAATGTATTTTCACTGATTAATGATAAAAATGATTTTCTTGTAAAATAGCCTTTAATCCAACCATTTTCATTCACGATGGGAAGAAAATCCAACTTAGGATGGTGATGAAAAATCTCATAAATCACACTTGTATTGGTTGTCTCAAGTGGCAACCTTGAATAATCATAACCTGTTAATGATTTTAACTTTGGGATTGTTAAACAAACCTTCCCAACTTCATTAGCAGAAAAGATTGGGGATTGAATTTCTTTTATCTCAAGAAATGCTGAAGGATCAATTAAATCTTCTTTTTGTTCTTCAATAACTAACACTTCATCAATTTCAAACTGTCCATCAGTTTCGTTTTTAATAGTTTCGTTGATGAATGTTTCCATAAAAAATATATAATAAAAAACATTGTTTCAAGATTTTTACAATAAAGTAAATTATTTAAATAAAATAAATTTCTTACTTTAGAGTATCCAATTTTTAATATGCAAAATGTTAAAATGTTATTTACACGAACACCAAGATTTATTACTATAGTTCAATTCCAATTAAGAATATGATTACAAAAGATTGAGGGTTCTCAATACATTGAATATCATCAATATAGGTGACAATTATTGTCAAAAATAATAATTCGTAAAACCAACTTAGTAATCAAGGTAATCAAAGTAATCAAGTGAAAACATAAAGACAAATCAAACATTGCGATGAAAAGAAAGTCCAAATGTTTCAGAATTTAGGTTTTAAGTCTAAGTTGTATTTTCTCAAATAACTCATTCTAATAATTCATATCATAATCTTTAAACAATTTGATTAGTTTTCCGTGCTTTAGTATTTCTTTTTCTATTAAATCTGGCTGTTTTTTCAAAACGAAAGGATGAAACTTTAAAATCACTTCTTTTGATTTTTGATTATAAATCCTAATCGGAAACATCTTAGAAAATGAACTTACAAAAAATTGATTCATTTTTCTTTTAAAGAAATTAGCTCTTTTCGAAAATACATAAATAGCAAAAGGCTTATGATTTTGATTTTTCTTTAAAAAAATATCAAGAACCTCAAGGAATAGATGAGGAGTTTCTGGGTTTTCAGAAGCATCTACATAAATGATTTTTCCAGAACTTTTATAAATACCCGTATAAATTGAGTAATTATAATCATTATGGTTATGAATCTTAAGTCTTTGTGTATTTGATAAATCAGAAAATTCAATATTCGAAGAAACCGATTCGCTACCTTCGACGATAATTATCTCCAAATAATGCAAGTTTTTTGAGGATAAGTAATTATACCAAGATATTAACTTTTGGCGTGCCAAATCCAAATCGGATGGTAGAATCAAAATAACGCTTAATTTGGTTTCGTTTCCCGTCGGATTCTTATGGAATTTCTTTTTTGCGATAACAAAATAATTGGACTTTAAACCTACAGGAATAAAAGAAAATAAATATAAAAAAATTCTTGGTAAAAAACTTTTGATATGAAAATATCCATCTTCATAATAAACTTGTTCTATACTATACAACTGTGCCAAAAAAATGATTTCAAATCCAGCTATGTGAAAGGTATTTTTGATCTTTTTTTTGTTCCAATATTTTTTTGATAAATGCGCGATTGCAATGCCACCAGGTAAGATAGTTTGAATATATGATGATAATATTTGAATAGATTTTGGTGAGTGTTCAATGTCTATAAATAGCCCATCTAAACTTGATGCAGGTGCAAGTTCTACAGGTATAGGAACTATATGTTCTGGGAAAATTCTTTCCCACCCTATATAACCTTGGATATATCCACACCTCTTTGACCATTCTGGTAAAAGATCGCTGAATAATCTTTTATATAATTCAGTTCTATAGTTCATAGATAAATCAATACACCAAATTTTTATTTAAAAAGTCGATACTTTTTTGATATTTTAAAAAACTAAAAACTCACACTTTCGTTATTTCGACTATTCTGTCTTGTATATCCGATTTTTGTATTACTCATTATTTAACTATCGTCTCATAAAAAATATTTTACTTTCTGAGAACTTTTATTCCCAAAAGCGACTAAGATATGAAAATTTTAAACTTAAAATTTCTTGAGGGATTATTTTGATTATTAATGATTACAATCCAAGTATCGATTTTTATTCCTCTACTTTGAACCTCTCATTCAGTAAATATTCTTATGAGTCACTAATTGAGTAGCCACTGAGTTCGCACAGATTTTTATATTCTAACTAAAGAATATAATCTTTTGTTCTTTATTCTTGGTTGGTAATGTGTTGTAGCAGTCTTTTTTGTTGAAGAAATTTTCAATTCATAATCTTTCTTTTATATTTCTTATGATCTCACCCTTACTTAAATCCATCAAATACTGAAGCAAAATTGGCTTAATGTATATCCAAACCTCATAGCTATCATGAAATTGAATACCAACGAATGTCTCATCAATTTAGTAAGTCTCTAAAAACTAACTTCCTTGTTAGAAAATTTTTGATTTTTCTTTGGGTTTTGCCTCTTTTCAATGTTTACAAATTATTTGACTTTGGATTGTATAGAGCAAAATCAACTTTATGAATGTTTTATTGATTGGGTCAGGTGGTCGAGAACATGCTATCTATACGAAAATTCTGCAATCCCCTCTTCTTGAGGAAATATATGTTTATTCAGGAAATGGTGGGATACCTGAACAAAACCGATTGCGAAAAGAAGATGTTGGTGACTTATTCGAGGATAATTATCGGAAGCTGATACGATGGATTCGGGAGCACGAGATTGATTTGGTTATTGTAGGACCCGAGCAACCATTAGTCGATGGTATAGCTGATGCCATAAAAGAGTATTGTTTAGTTTTTGGACCATCTCGTGAAGGGGCTAAAATTGAAGGTTCAAAATCCTGGGCTCGTGCTTTTATGGAACGATTCGGCATACCATCAACGAAATATCAAGTATTCACTCAATCCAAAGAAGCAATTGAATATTTAGACCACATATCCCCACCTTATGTTATTAAAGCTGACGGTTTAGCTGCTGGAAAAGGTGTTACAGTTACAGAAAACAAAGAAGAAGCCATCCAAAAAATTATTCAAATAGTTGATCACAAAATTTTTGGTCCTTATCCAGTAGTAATTGAAGAATTTCTTGAGGGGAAAGAAGCTTCCGTCTTTGGATTTTGTGATGGAGAAAAAGCCATTTTAATGCAGGCTGCACGTGATTATAAAAGAGCTCACGACAACAACCAAGGTCCAAACACAGGCGGAATGGGTTCTGTTACTCCCGTTGAATATGTCGATAACCATCTGATGGAATTTATACAAAATGAAATATTCAATAAAGTGATAAAAGGATTTCAAGAACTTGGTATCAAATATCATGGTATATTATATGCGGGCTTGATGATAAAAGATAACACTGCTAGGGTTGTAGAGTTCAATTGCCGTTTTGGTGATCCTGAAATCCAAGCATTACTTCCAGTCTTAGAAGAAGACCTTTTGAAGCTTTGTTGGAATACTGCAAGTGGCACCTTATCAAAAGAACCATTGAAATTTCAAAATAAAGTCAGTATGACCGTTGTCCTCGCCGCCAATGGTTATCCAAATAACTATACGAAAAACATCCCTTTGAACAAGATTTTAGATTCAGTTCCTGAGGACATATTTATTTTTCATGCCGGTACTGAATATGACCCAACCACCAAAACTTATTATAACACAGGGGGAAGAATTCTCAACATCACATCTACAGGTAACTCCATAGAAGAAGTCAGAACAAAAATATATAGCTTTTTAGATAATTATCGTATTCCTAATACTTTTTATCGTAAAGATATAGGAATTTTATATTAAGTCTTAACTATTGGCTTTTTGACATGACAACAACCTGATTTTGAAATTTTTCTTTCCCTCGAAAGAAGAGTAAATCAAAATCTTTCTTGAACTCTAAATCAAAATCACGAAATTTCACTATCGTACTATTAGGAACATAATTAGTTTCATAGAGCTCTTCTTTCATACTTTTTGATGTTATTAATTCTACCACCAACTTGTTTTCTTGATCAGAAATTTGGAGTTGATATTCTTGGATTGATTCTTTTCCATCCCATGATTTTCCTTTCCATGTCCCAACAAAGTTTTTTATCCCTACATTACCAATACTTCTTGGTTTAATGATGGGTAGTTGAGGATTCCAGATTGCTACTACTGGCTCCGAGTTATCGGATTCTTTTCCTAATTCTGATTTACTTCGAACTACGTAAAAGAAAATTTGTGGTTCTTCGTCATGTGGAGATAGTATGAGAAGTTCTTCTTCAAAGTAATTCGAGGGATGGTGTATTTCTTTTAAAAATTGGTATTCATCTTCTTTTATGGATTTCCTAAAGATGTAATAAGATTGTGCATTATTGACATGTTCCCATTCGATACGTATTCTTTTGCCATTCGTTTGGATTTTTAGGTTCTTTGGTGATGGAAGAACTTCTCCTGTTCTGTTAATATTTGGATTTGTAAATCCTACTTCATAATTCGAATAAGGACTATTGCCTGCTGAATTGATGGCTGAGACAACGTAAATAAACTGTTCACCAGTAAGAATTTTATCAGACTTATCAATAAACTTTGATTCTTTTGTGATGTAAGGTCCATCCCATTGATTTTCTTTTGAATCAAAACGAAAAACTGCATACTCCTCTGCTCCGATGATGGGTGTCCACTCCACTTCAATTCTATCACGGTAAGTGCCTTTAGAAACTTGTGTGATTTTTGGGGCTTGTGGAGGAAAGGATTCCCCAGGAATTGAGACTTCAATAGGTTCACTCCATTCAGTAAAACTTTGATTGACTAAGGCTCGAACTCGATAAATTAAACGTTGATTTTTTTGAAACTTTCTTTCAATAAAAGAATTTGCTTTTGTTGTTATGGTTTCTTTTTGCCATTGTTTGTTCTTTTCATCCCACTTCTGTATTTGGTATGAACTTGCATTAGGAAAATCATCCCATTTGATCAGAATTTGATTTGATTTGATTTCTACGTGAACGTTTGAAATCTTTAGTGATAATTTCTTTTCTTGTTTTACATCAGCATAACCCGTTAATACTTCAGATTGATTTATGTCTGAGGTCTGATTATCAGAAATAGAATAAACTCTGTATTGATATGCAATTCCCGGCACTATCTGATAATCTTCGTAATAAGGCTTATCCACATAAGCAATCTGGCGATAATTATCGGCATTGGGATCCAAGCGTAGAATTCCATATGCCAATGCATGTGGAACTCTTTTCCATTTGAGTAATATCTTATCGGGAAACTCACCTTGAGAAACTTGTACCATCCTTGGGTTTTCTATAATTTGACCTTCTTCTTCAGGAGATGTAATATTTTGTAGCCGATAACTATCATACAAGACATATGCTTGGGGTCGAAGAAGCAACCACATTTTGTAAGTAATCCAGCCATAACCTTTATCTCCCCAAGAACTTCCCCAAGAATTTACAAGCTTGAAGGCTCCCACATGACCATTTGGTGATCGTAACTCATCATTATAACCCACTAAAACCATCGCATGTCCACCATAGCTCCTTCCTCCTTGTTGATCGTAAATAGCTGGATTTTTTAATTTGTAAAAACGATCATCGACAGTAATGCCAAAAATAATCAAATTTCCCCTTGATAATTCAGATTTAATTGCTTCCAACTGATCAAAAGGAATCAATCTGTAGCTTCTTGCTTTGTACTTTCTTGCTTCTCTGATCGCCATTTCTGATGGTTTTGAGAGATAATCTTTCTCATCATAGGGCATATATTTCCATGGAGAAACTCCCTTTTGAATCACTAAATTTAAAGCATCCACAAAATAAGCTCCGTGATCCTTGCCACCATTGATTTGATTATAAATAAAAGAAGGAGAAAAAACTTTCTCACCACTACCACCTGTAATAGGAGGATCATACTGCCACTGATTTTCTTTATATTCATAAAATGATTTTGTATAATACCCCACAGCAAATCCGATACAACTATTTTGTCTTCCTTGATGCATGATTGGTGGTAATTGATTGGACATATCGACTTGTTTTGGTAATCCCCGATGAGAAATATAAACACTTTCTGCTACGGGAATTGACTCCTCTACTTCTTGTGGAACAGGTAAAAACCCACATTTGAGTTCTTTTGGATTACATGTAGGTGATTGCACTGAAGCGGGATCAAAACTTTCTTGACTGACTTGATTTTCAATGTAAACGAAAATCAACAACACACTTATTATTATTTTATAAAATCTCACAATCATCCCTCAGAAGTAGAATTTTGCTGAGATATGATGGCTCGAATTTCTAATTCTTTTTCTTTGCTCCAAGGTTCCAAAGCAAAAGGTTCTTCTTCATAAAGTTCAAAATTCACAATTTGATTTTCCTTCACAACCGGATTCAAAAACAGAATGTATTTTCCATCTTCGGGTTTGAATTTGATTTTGTTTTCATAAGTCTCAGGATAAACATAGATATACAAAAAAAAGTTTTTTGGTATTTCTAAGTTTTGATTTTGATAGGTATTCTTTAAAATTTCTTGAGTTTCTACGAGAAAAGAAACTAAATAGGTATCTTCAAATAATCTCTTCTGCCAAACAATCTTGATGTTCCCAATCATAATAAAAGAACATTCCTTGATTCGTTCCTCAAACGAAATGAAAGGAGGAAGCCCCCAAAGGGGAAATAACAACAAAAGAAATAACCATAACTTTTTCATTTCTTCTGCTGCTTAATTGTTTGATTCAGTTGTTGGATATGCTGGGTAAGTTCTTTTAGCATTTCTTCTGTTCCCGATAAGATGAGCTCCAACTCATCTTTTTCTATGTTATAGACAATGGGAGTTTTTAAAGCCTGAGCTGATTGCTGAGGAAAACTTTCATTCGACTTTGAAAGAACGTAACTATACCATATCGCTAAAATCACTTTCAGTTGGTTTATCTCTTTGATGGGTATGGTAACCACCTTTTCTTTTTCTTGTTCTTGAATTCCTGTTAATTTCTCATTTTTTTCCATTACTCTTGAGCTTTAAAGACGATTATCTCTATTGACAAGCTGTTTTTTTATTGTAGTTTTTAAAAAATTCATCAAAATAAATGACAAATCAAAATTGAATTGACAAAAAATAAAGATAAATTAACGTTGTATTAACTTTCTAAAAATGAAAAAACAAACAAAATTATGGTATATTCTATCATTATATTAACATTTTATAGTAGTTATGATTTGAGTGGTGTTAATTATAGGATTTTTCCGAAAAAAGACCCTTTTACCGATGTTTGCTCAAGCTTTTCACACGTAAATTTAAATTTTTGCATTATAAATCAAGAATCATCATTAAGCATACTTTTTCCTTTTTGGAATTATTGGTTAATTCATCACTCCCATAAATTTGCTTATTCAAATGCCCTAATAGAAAAAATTAGTATCCACCAAATTTTTCATCTTGATGTAGCTGGTTTAGAACTTTATCCAATCTTTTCACGAGCACCACCTTAATATAAACACCACAGGACTTGTCTTCATTAAACTTAAAAGTTAAAGAAAATAACTTTCATAGTTTTGATTTTAAAAACAAGAATGAAAAAAAGGAGGAAATATGAAAACCATAAAGCTCACAACGTTAATAACAATAATATTAGTTAGTTACCACCTGATGGGACAGGAACGGGCTACCATCATCGTGAAAGGTCAGAAGAACCAAATCATTGCCGAAGAAGTAGCAGAGAGAGGTTACATAGAAGCTGGTGAGATTGTAAAAGATATTGAAGGAATGCATAGAATCCGAAGAGGTAAAGGTTCTTTGGATTATGTCATTAGAGGCTTCCAGAGGGATAACATCAATGTTTTGCCAGATGGAGAAAAAATCTACGGAGCATGCCCCAACCGAATGGATCCACCATCTTCTTTGATTAACCTACAAGACTTGGGAAGAATCGAAGTCATAAAAGGTCCTTATGATGTAAAAAATCAAGGAGGTTTAGGGGGTACTGTCTACTTAGAATCCAGAAAAATTTCTACTGGCTTAGAGAATTATCTTAAATTACAAACGGGAAGTTTCAGCGAAAATCTGGTACATTTCCGTAGTTCCTACGGCAGCGATGCCTTCAAAATAGCCGTAAGCGGCAACTATAATAGTTATCATCCTTATTTTAAGGAAGATAAGCGCTCCTTAGCTTCTTTATATCCTGATGTAGATAATCCCCTTTATATAGCACGAGTTTCGAATCCAATCGCATTCAATCAAATACAACAACAACTTTCTGGTCCAATTGATCTTGCAGGTAGAAAAGTATTTACCGAGGTTTTAAGATACGAATTTCCATATTTTTTCCAAGAAGACTTTTTACAAGCTATTCCATCAATAAATCGCTATGAGTATGATAAACGAAATGTGATGGGATTTCGTAGAGGTGCAGATTTAGAAATGGTAATTTCTCCTATCAAAAATCACGAATTCGAAATTAAAGCGGGTTATCAAGCCCGTGATAATGATATTACTCCCTACCTCTTGATGGATATGATTTGGGATGACATGAAAAAAGTCTCAGTAGCATACAAGCAAAAGAAAGTATCAGACGTAGTCGAAACCATCACTTATAAAATCTACGGAAACGAAATCCTCCATGATATGACCGATGAGTTGCGTTGTTCTTCACACGTAGTTCCTCCTGGAGCTGGAACCATTGATCCCTCAGGATGTGTAGCAAACTTTTTATCTCGTGAATATGGAATGAGGAGTTGGGCACAAAGTGGTATCCGTGGTTTGAAGGTTGAAAGTGAAATGAACCTCATGGGGAAAACTTCAATTGGTCTTGATGCTTATATTCGAAGATGGAACATCGAAACCACAATGAGAATGCCATATCCTGGGCATTTTTTAATAGAATATCCTCAACAACTACCTCCCATCAATTATGCTCAAATTGAAAGTCTTCTCAAGGGAATGATGGGACCAATGATTGAATATAATGGTCTTACAGGATCAATCGCAATGATGAATTTGAGGATGACTAATCCTGCTGTATTCTTACAACGACAGATTTTCTACCGAACACAAGCAACACTTCCCGACACAGAAGCCCAAAACATTAGCATCTATCTTGAGAATGAAGAAAAAATCTCCAAAAGACTAACCCAAAAATTCGGAATTCGTTATGACCAAATTCAAATCAAAGCTAAGAAGGACCGAAGAATAGTTTACAATTTATATTATCCTGCCTACGAACCCTTTGCTTACTTTAAGTATGTGGAATTCAATACCGAAATCCCTGATTTGAATCAAACCTTTACTGTGTTTGATGCGGAAGTTTATCTACCACCAAAACAACCTCAAAGAAAATACGGCGAAGGAAGTGGTTATATCAAATGGGATTACGAAATCAATCCTTCTTTAGTGACAAAGTTAGGTCTGGGATATGGAGTTCGCTTTCCTGATCCTCAAGAACTGTATTTTGCCGTCATACGAATGGGACGTATTACAGCTCCTGACCTCGTAGGGAATCCCACTTTGAAACCTACAAGAAATAGTCAAATTGACGTAGGATTAGAAACCAAATCACTCAACCTTAAATTTGATTTTGATTTGTTTTATAGCAAATTGGACAACTACATCGTAGTTCGAAATACACCAGATCATATTTTAGGAAACATCACACGAGATGATCCCATCTATTTCGCTGAGATCAACGGAATGAAGTTCTATCAATACATAAATCACTTGATTACCTATTCGATTGGAATACAGAGAACGAATTTAAATCCCGCTAATCCTATTGGTTCACCCCTTGGAAATCATATTTTTGGTCGATTTGGACGAACCTTCAAGCAAGTGGATGCAGTCATGTATGGTGGAGAAGCCCGCATGATATATTCCCTTACTGACAACTACATCTTGAAAGGAGGACTCTCCTACACTAGAGGTATCAACGAAACCGAAGATACCAACCTGCCCGAGATCCCACCCCTCAAAGTAAAGTTGGCGTTAGAATACCTCATGAATCGTTTCTCTGTAGAATTAGAAGGAGTTTTTGCTGACTCCCAAAAACTCGTTGATAGAAACATTGGAGAAAGAAGAACAGCAGGATGGGGAATAGCGAATTTGCGTTTCTCATACGAAATCAATCCTGATAGAAGAAATCTCATTAAACTCAATGCTGGTATCAACAATTTATTCAATCGATTGTATTATGAACACCTCTCATATTTACGAGACCTATTTGCCTCTGGGTTGCGAATTCCTGAACCTGGAAGAAGTATATATGTAAACTTAGAAATGAAATTTTAGCTATTATCCCACACCCACCCCATTTGAAAGTTTTAAAAACCAGAGGCAAGACCACTTGGGAGTCTTCGATAAAGAAGACTCCATTTTTCTTGATTAGCTCAAGCATAAAAAAAATCAAAGTTGTATGAATGAACTAATTGATTTGTTTTTTAAAGGCGGATTTTTAATGTGGCCAATGCTTTTTCAAGTAATTTTATCTTTGAGCATCTTTTTAGAAAGAATTATTTTTCTCTTTTACACATCCATCAATAAAACAAAACTTCTCGAACTTATCGAACTAATCCAATACCAAAAACTCAAAATCGACGAAATCTGGAGTCATATCGAAAGAGAATTCCCAAAGAAAACCAAAACAAACGAAACCCTAATCCTTATAAAAACCATTTTAGAAAAAAAACAAAACTCAGAACCTCAAATCCAAATCCAAGGAGAAGAACTCTTACAAAACCTGCAAAAACGAATCTCAGTGTTGGTGCTGAATGCTCAGACCGCACCGTTAATAGGACTTTTGGGAACTGTGATTGGAATGATTCAATCATTTCAAAACATTTCCTTCGAGGATGGGCAAATACAACCTGAGCGTATTGCCGAGGGTATTTGGGTCGCCATGATCACTACGGCTTTCGGGTTAATTATCGCCATCACAAGTTATGTGTTTTACTTCATCTTGGACAAAATAGTAGAAAAGCGAATCAGCATGATGAATACAGCTCTATCTCTTCGATTTTCGTTCTATGAACAAGTTTGAGTATAAAAAGAAAAGTTTCAACATCGATATAACTCCTCTTGTAGATGTGATTTTTCTTGTGATTATTTTTCTGATTTTGAATGTAGGGAAAATTCACTCTTTTTTGAATATCCAACTTCCGAAATCAGAAGTTAATCTTATTGAGGTAAAAGGGAAAATCCCCACTATATCAATTGTTTATGAAAAAAATCACTACGAAATATATTGGAACCAGCAAATCATCAGCCTCAATCAAATTTCTGAATTTTTGATTCAATCCCATACAGAAAAAATCATTTTGAAAGCTGATAAAGACGTTCCTTATGGAATTGTAGTTAGAGTTCTTTCAGAAATCAAAAAATCCAAAAGTGTAGAGCTACTATTAGAATATGAAGTGGAATAAAATTCAAAATTACATAGAAAAAAAAATCATCAAGGGTGATAGTTTTTTTTTGTTTATGGTTTTGTTTCATCTTTTGGTTCTTGGTGTTCTTTTTACAAGCAGAAATCCTAAAGATGTTTATTCCTTAGCAGGAGAAAATCGCGTCCTTTTGCCGGTTCAACTTTACGAAAAAAAAGCAACAAAAACCCAAACAGTTCCAATAATTACCTCTGAAGAAATGCCCACTACACAAACAAATTCTCAAACATCACACCAACAAGACATACAAGGTTCAGAAGGAAACCTTCAAAATCACTACGTTGCTAGGGTTCTACAAAAGATTGAAAGTAAAAAACAATACCCAAAAGTAGAATTATTTTTTGGAAGAGAAGGACATGTGAAGGTCAAAATCATCATTCATAAAAATGGACATCTGGGACAGCTCGAAGTGATTGAGGGGACAAACAACAATTTTATTCAAGAAACCCTCAACACAATCCATCGAGCATCCCCTTTTGAACCTTTCCCTGCAGAACTTCAAAACAAAGAGTTCTTGGAATTAGTGATTACTTTAAAATACTTTCTTGAATAGAAGTATCAATATAGGATTTTGTGATTTTTGCTAAAATCTCTATTCCTTTTTCGATGGTTTCTTCGGCTTGAGAAAAACTAATACGAATTGCTTTGGTTTCGTTTGCATGGGCAGAATTTCCAACAAAATAAAACTTTCCAGGCACAATAATCAGCGAATGTTTTTTTAAAATCTCATACAAATCCATGATGGGGATTTTTAACTTTGGAAATTCTACCCACACGAAAAAGGCACCTTCGGATTGGTGTATTTGAATTTCATCTGAGGAAAAATATTTTGTAAGTAATGACAATGCGAGATTTCTTCGTTTTTCATAAAATGGCTTGATGTACTGGGAACACAAATGATAAAATTCCAAATTCTCGAAGGCACCCTTCAAAACAAAGGACGCTATTCGAGATGGTGCCAAATGATGGATGGCTTGGATCCTACCAATGATGGAAATAATATCAGGATTAGCGATAACAAAGCCAGCCCTCAAACCCGGCAAACCTGTCTTCGAAAAGCTAAAAACATAAATAAAGTTTTCTGAATAAAGAAATTCTTGTTTCTTATAGACAATGCCGGGGAAGGGCTCACCATACGCAAAATCCAAAATCACAGGGATACGATAGTCATCGGCAATGGTTTTGAGAAATCTCAATTCCTCAAGAGAAAACACCTTCCCTGTTGGATTGGTAGGATTGGAAATGATCATACAGCCAATAGAACCATCGGTTTCAATTGTTTTTAAAATTTCATCTTTATCCAGTTCATAGTAAAAATGATAGTTATCGACTTGACGCCTTTTCCCCAAAGTCGATATAACAGCATCCTCTTGAATGGGTATATTTTCATAGCCAATGTATTCTGGCACTAAGGGAAAATATACTTTGAGGGTTTGTTTTAGTTGCTTACTCCAACCAGAAAAAATGTTGAGTAAAATAAAAAAAGCATTTTGGCTACCCTGCATTATGGCAATGTGATCTTCGGAAATATCCCAGGACCAAAGGTGATTAAAGAAACCTGCCAGCTCTTTTCGAAACTCAACATTTCCTAATGGTGAGTCATAAATCCCAATGGATTGAAAGAAATCCTTTTTGTTTTCTAAAAAAAGTTTAAATTTTTTATAAAAATATTCCTGTATTTCGGCAATAAATCCCGGATTTCCACCTCCCAACATGTAAATATTGGGATTCTGATTAAGAGCTTGATCTAAATCTTCCATTAAAAGAAAAATCCCAGAATCATTTTGATACAAAGAACCAAAATCAGATAAATGAAACCTCATAGTCTATAAGTAAAATTTCCAACAAATTTCCTTATGAAAAGTAAAAAACAATTCAAAATATAATCAAATCAGCCTTATTAAAAACTTGGTTATCAAAGTTAAACCTTTGTAAAATACATTACGTCTCTGAACGATTTTATACTTCCTCCGTTTGTAATTTTTTCTCTTGACTTAGCTTGATAACTCTTAAAATTAGTTTATGTTAATCCAAAAAAAAATCGTTCCCCTTTTGGTTCCAGACATCGGAGAGCCTGATAAGATTGAACTGGTTCAATGGAACATAAAAGAAGGTGATATAGTCAAAGAAGGACAAGAACTCTGTGAACTTGTGACCTCCAAAGCTTCTTTTCCTCTTGAGTCTCCGTTCGAAGGTAGGATCATCAAAATACATAAACAAGAAGGGGAAACCGTTCAAATTGGGGAAGAATTAGCCATCATTGAAATTTCTATTTCGTCATAATTTTTATTTTGATTCTCTTTTGTCCAAATATTGAAAAAGTTTTTCTATATACTCGGGGTTTTTGAGGATTTCTTTTCGGATTAGTTCGTCCAAAAGTTGATTTTGATTTTGTAGTTTCTCATGAATTTGCCTTAAGTAGGATTCTTTTTCGTGAATTGTTAATTCTCCTTTTCCGATGAATTCTTCAACAATTTTCGTTAACCTTTCGGTATTTAGAAATTCTGTTCCAATCCCACCTTGGATGAGTCGACTCAAAAAGTTTGCCAAATTACTTTTAAGTTCTCGAATGAGGGAATAAAAAAGAAATTTGGTAAAATCATCATTTTTGTTTTTAGATGCCAGCTTCATGAAGGTTTGAGCTAAAACCTTTGATGTGATGTCCTTTCCTGTTTTGTTATCAATGACTACGATCTCTTCACCATGAAGTATATACTCTACAATTTTATCCAAGGTGATGATTTTACTGGTTTGAACATCGTATAGCCTTCGATTACTGTATTTCTTTATTATTAACATTCGAAAATGAGTTATAACTTGAGATAATTCTTTCTAATATTAGCTATTCCAACTATGAATATGAGCTGAATCCTTTTCGGAATGAAAGTGGAATAGTTCAGATTTGTATAAAACCTCATTATTACTAAAAAAATCATCAAAACTCCCTTGGTAAAGCAAATTATATTTAGGATGCAATATCCATAAATGATCACAAATTTCTTTTGAAAGCTCAAAATTATGAGTAGTAAATAAAATTGTGCTTTTGCTTTGTTTGATTACATCCACAAGAACCCCCGTGTGGATAGGGTCTAAATTGTCAAATGGTTCATCCAATAACAACAAATCAGCCTCCAACATAAACAAAGAAGTTAATACCACTCTTTTTTTTTGCCCACTACTCAAAAAAAGAGGATTTTCATTCAGAAGTTCTTGAACTTGAAAACGCTCACTCCAAATTTCTAATCTTCTTTGAATTTCAACTTTGGAATAATCCAAGATTTTCAAAGTGAATATCAAATCATCAATCACTTTAAAATGGAACAGCATAAATTCGAAATTTTGGAACAAAAGTGCACAACGCTTTCGGAATTCAAGATGAAACTCTTTGTTTTTTAGTCTTTGCTTTGTAATTTTTTGTTGATCAAAAAAATATTCTCCTTCTTGAGGAAATAAGATTCCATTCAAAATCTTTAATAATGTTGATTTTCCTGAACCATTGACTCCCATCAAAGCAATCTTTTGACCAGGTTGTATAGAAAATTCTAAATGATGAAAAATGGGATTTTGTGAATTTTTATAAAAAAACTTTATCTTTTGAACTTGAACTATAGGTTGAGTCATAAGAATAAAAAACTCCTCGAGATTCTAATATTTGCGAAATTTCTTCTATTTCTTTAGAAAATTTTATAAATAAATTTATTAAAAAATTGCTATAAAATAAAAGATTTTCTTTGATTCCTGAAAGTTTATAACCTCTACTTTTTAAAATTTCAGGATATTCCTTAATAACTCTTGAATAATGAAAAATTACGCTTATAGCAATACTAAAAAAAATAATCAAATCTTTTGAAAAACTCAACACATCAAAAAAAGAAAAACGCTCAAAAAACCAAAAAGAAAACAAATAAATATTCATCACTCTCAATTGAAAAAGGAGATAAAACTCCCACAAAAAAATTCTTTCATAAAGGTATTTCACAACAACATACGAAAAAACCGTAATTTGGGTTATGATCAAAATGAATATCCATTTCATCCAGAAATTCTTTTGATTTAACTTTTTTTTATTCAAAAAAATCAAAATCAAAAACAATAGAAAAGCAATCTGCCAATCCTGTATCAACGACAATAAAACAACTCCCACAAGAAAAACTAAAAGAATCATTTCTGATAGAATTCTAATTTTTTTGCAAACTTCATAAATAAATTCGAAACTACTGATTCCAAAACCATAATTGGTAAATGAGAAATCAACATTGCCGAAAAAACAACAGGGAAACGAAAAGGAAAATACAATGGATTTCCATCTTTTCCTTTTGCGATATCTGGCTGTATTCCTAAAACAAAACTGGTAAATAAAACCACCAAAAAAATCGAAACAAAATTTAAAAGAATGATTAAAAAAGTCTGAGGAAGAATATTTTTCAACGTCTTATCAAGAAAATAAACTGAAAGAGGACCCAAAAATCCCATCGCAAAGGTATTTAATGGCAATGACGTAACCCCACCCATACCCAAAAGAGTCGCCTGCAAAAGAAAAACTACTGTGTAAATCAAATATGTTTTGATCACACCAAAAAGTAAAGTCGTTATGACTATTCCTAAAAGATGAACTGTGGTTCCTCCAATAATGGGAAACTGAATTGAGGTCAAAATAAAAACAAAACCTGAACTGAGGGCTAAACGAGGAAGCTCATCCGGACGGACACTTTTCGAAAATCTCTTTATTGAGTAAATCCATATTGGAAGATTGATTGCATATAGACTTAAATAAGTTTGAGGCGATAAAAATCCGTCCGGAACATGCATATCTTTATATGATAAACGACAACGATAAAATCAATCGGTATTTCTCAGTTCCTTCCGCACCTTGATATAAATGTTTTTCTAAAATCTTGTATTCCCAGAGAATATCTCTTACATCAAGGGGAGTTCCATCGATGACTTCCCGCAAGGTTCGAATTATGTAAATTTCAGTTAAGTTTGGTTGATTAGGATTTGAATAAACTGGAAATTTCACTCCTAATCCCAAACTCATTTTTCTAAAATAAACCCTAAAACCAGGGGTTAGATACAAAACCTCTGTTCCACTAGGTTCTTCACCAAGCCCTAATGTAGATAAAACGACATCGCCTATATTCGAAGGCGGAATAAAACTTGTTTGTTCAATTCCTACTAAGGTTTCTTCGAGTTTCCATGGAGGGATTTTACTGAAAGTTATTTGTTGAAGGATTAATTCTTGATTGATGGGTGTTGAAGTTTGATTTGCTATAAATTGTAGAAGAGTATTTTGAGATACTCCTTTTTCTTCATCCGGTAAAATCTTTAGATAGTTGAATTCTAAAAACCCATCAAACCTCCAACTTTGTTTTTCATTGAAATAAAATCTATAAATCAATGCTAAGTTGCCTCGGAATTCATCACCAAACTTTGCTTCTATGTTATTCGCATAACGATAAGATTGAAACATTAAGTAAGAAACCTCAAAATTCCACGTTAAGGCATCATAAAACTTTGAAATCGTTCCTCCTAAGATGTAATAGGGTTTTCCAAAACCTAACGAAAATCCCGGGTCAATCTCGTTATCCACATTTTTTACGTTTGGATTTCCCGTGGGTAAACTTGTTCCTGCATACACTGAGAAATGATAATCCTGCAAATCATCTAAACTCTCTTGAGAAGGATTCCAATAAAATGTTTCGTCATACTTAAAACCTAACACAGCATAAATACTTAAATCCGCAAAACCAGAAGTATTGAATTGATTATTTTCAATAACCTTTTCGTTATAAGGAATAAAAGCATATACACTAAAATAAGAAGTAAAACCATAACCTAAACCATAAAGTAAAAATCGATTATAAGGTATTTCTTCGTCTCTTTCGGGAGTATAGGTTTTGAACACTGGTTCATCATACTTAAGCAAGAAAATAGAGGTATTTTGAGGAAGGACCCCTTGTGCAGAAGTTTCCACTGCAGCACCAGGTCCACGAATTCCCACACTACCCAGAGATGCTATACCATGATGTGCCAAAAGAGAATTATAAGTAAAAAACAGCATTAAGATTGTCAAAGATGACGAAGTTCTCTTTTTCAGAAAATAAAACACACCAATCCCCAGTAAAACCAGAATCGCTATAACACCATAGTATTCTGAATAGTTATGAGTAGAAGTTTCAATTTTTGTTGCTGTGATTTCTTTTACGTCAAATTCATAAAAAACCCCATGTCCATCTTCTCTAAAACACTGCAATCGATGTTTGCCTGTTTTTTCGGGATAAAATGCTAATTTCCCAGACTCATTTGTATAAATAACTTGAATGGTTCTATACTCATTGTTGACTAAAAACTTCATTTCACATTTTTCAAAAGCATAATAAGTTCCATCAGAAAACTGAATTTGAAAAACCTTTGAAGGTGCATCGAACATTTTAACGGAAACACTATGGGAAAATATTAAAGTTTGATGGAAAAGTAATGTAAATAAAAATAGTAAAATTTTTTTCATTTTCTCCTCCTTCTTTCTTTAATTGTGAAGTTGAAAAACTAAGCTGGCTGTGATAATTCTTTTTGGGTTATAGCCAAAATCTGTCAAAGTAGCTTTGATGACTTGTAGCCCTGCTTTCCTTAGCCGAACACGAATTATTCCTTCTTCATCCGTATTTCCCCGAACATCGTCGTAATAAGATACAGGGATATTTTTTGCTGGATTTTTTTTATAAACAATTTTGATTTGTATTTTTTCTCCTAATTTTTTTCGAAAAGGATTTTCCAGAGGTATGATCTCTAAGCTTTCAGAGAGAGGATTTGATAAGTGATCATTCCACTCTTGAATTTGCTTGAGAGTTTCAATCGATTCCCAGCTATCGAGCACATCTTGTTTTTGAATCGAAATGCGTTCAGATTGTTTTAGTCCCTCTACGGTTTGATGCCAATAAAAAGAAGTAAACTCTACCCAAAATACAGGACAGTAAGATAACTTCACAGGAGCAGAAAAATTGTTTATCTCTTCTATGGATTTTTGGGATTTGTGAACACAAGATAATCTTAGTATTTGTTCTTTCTTATAGGGTATTTCTTTTAAACTTTCTTGATGTTCCTGGTTTTTATGATTTTCTATATGTCCATATTTGAGTATCCAGTATTGAGATACGGACTCAAACCAAAGGTCATGAGATAACAATAAATCACTATCGAGAAATATTGACGTTAAGTAGAATATAAAGTAATACTTTTTCATTTAAAATATTACTAAAATCTTGAAACTATTGAAGTCAATCAAAAAAAGCTTTTATTAGTTGTGAATTGTTTAGAAATTACTTAGTTAGTGAAGGAATTTTGTAGAATGATAAAAGAACCAGAGGCAGGACCATTTGGCTGTTTTGTTTTCATTACCAGCTTAAATATATAACGTTTGGATCTTTGATTTGTTCATATACGATCTCGAACTTAGAAAATTCAGCCCCATCGATCAGTTTTGTCACTCCTAACTTAGCAGATGACACGGGGCATACATATACTTTCCCGCCTTTAGAGATAAATTCTTTTAGCATCATTCTTTGTTCACTATCAGCTGCGTTTGCATCAGCAAGCTTGACTCCTTCAGCATTTAACCATAGAGTCGTAGGGCTCCCATTTTTGAGGGACATCCTTGAAAAATTCAATGCCATGCCGGTTCTTAGTCCTTGATCTGTGCCCAAACTAACAAATACTTTTTTCATTTCTGCTTTTTTAGCATCTGTCTTGGTTTTTTCTTGAGCAGCCAGACCAAAAGGCAAAGCCAGAACCAACGTCAATACCATTATGGATTTAAGGAATTGAACTTTCACTTTTCACCTCCTTTGATGTTTAATTAAGACCAATATACTAAGTGGGGGTATATAAAAAATGAAAATTTTAAGCGTTGATAAAATTTATGCATCATTAGAAAGTAGTTTTTAAAGTAGTTTTAAATGAAAATTAAATTTTCATAATGCTAAAGTATAACTTATCTTTATCTAAAGAAATAAATACTTTGATTAAATCACGTTTTTATCTCCAAATCTTTTTAGAATCTATTTATACAAAGTCAAACTTAAACATTACTTTCGTCATCTTCAAAGAAGTTTTCAATCTGATTAATTAAATCTTCAAAGCTCTCATCTTCATGGTGATAGGAAATAAAAAATTCTTTTTTTTTCCCAGAAGTTGGATCAAAAATTGAAATGTGATACTTGCGATCTATGTTTGAAAAATTTTCATTTGCGCTTTCCATCGCTATTCCTCAAAAATGTAAAATAAATGTTAAGTATGCAAAATTTTTGATATTTTTTTCAAAAATCAACTATTTTTTATCGGAAGCGAAGAAAAAAGAGAAAAATTAATTATCTTGATGAAATAAATTCTTTTTTTATCATAAAATTTTCTTAAAATAATTTCTCTTGAAATCTATAAATAAATACAGCTTCAACATCATTTCACTCAGCAACGAGCTTATAGGCTGTCCCTATTTTGTTTTTGTTGATTTTTTGGAAAAATGCTTCATTGTTCAAAAACAAAAAATTCTTTAGAGCATCAAGCTCCATTGTTGGGAAGAAAAGAACCTCATCATTTTTTTTAATATTCAATGAAGTAATTAACTTTTTTTTACGTTTGTAATCAGGAAGAATATACACACGTCTTTTTGAAGCTCTTTTAAAAAAAGCTGAGAAGTTATAAAAAATCCCATTCATGTATCCTGTTTTGTAGAGCTCAATTAAACCAAGACGTTGGTTTTGAAGGTAATTCTGTTGAATTAGTTCTTCGACTTTTAAAATTCGATAATCAGAATAAATTAATTGATCAACAAGTCCCATCCAATATTCACTTGAATAATTTTCTCTTTCCCACGATGAAAACATTCCTACTACTTCGTGATTGGTTTCTCTCACATAACCCTTGTATATGTATTTGCTTTCAGAAAAAACAATTTTTTTAAATCGATACTTGAGCTTTTCTGCTTCATTCTTTATATTCTGTCTTGTTTGAATAAATTTTATATTGTTTAACTCATTAATGTAAACATTGCTTTCTTTTTCTCCTCCTGAGAGGAGCGACTCAAATAGAGGTCGTTCTGGCTTCCAAAGAACTATGAACAACGGAAATAGATTTCTTTCTAATAATAACTCATTAGAAAATTCCTTCTCTAATTGAACGAAAAAAACATCTTCATGATTTTTATAGTTATTTTGAACTTCTTCTTCCAGTTCTTGAATAAGCTGCATGATTTGAGCTTTTACTATATTGTATTTACTGCAAATTATAGCAAGGTGGTAATTTCGATAATCCCCTAAGAAGAGTCCTCCTGGTAATTGATTAATTTCATATTGATAAAAAAAATTTAATATTTTTTTAGGAATTTCATTTTTATGAATAAAAATCAAATCTCTTGGTCTTGCCCAATCTTGAATGACCACTGATAACGGAACTTGTTTTTGTATCCAGTTCTTTATCATGTTTTATTACTACCTCTGTAATAAGAATCGATCTGTTCAAACGCATTCTGAATTCTTTTACAAAGAGCTGCTACAATTTTTAGCGCCCATCTTGGATGGGTTCTGAAAATTCTTTCGAAGTTCTCAGGACTCAAAACTAAAATTTTACAATGCTCAATTGCTACTAAGGTCGCAGATCTGGGCTGATCATCAAACATTGCCATTTCCCCAAAAATCTCACCAGGACCGAGAGTAGTAAGAACCTTGTATTGATTAGAGGATGCCAATTTCTCTGCAACAACTACTCTTCCAGACAAAATCAAATAAACATCTTTTCCTTTATCTCCTTCTTTTAGGATAACTTGCTTAGGTTCGTAAGTCCTCCCAAACTTAAAGAACAGTTCATTAGTTATGGCTTGCTCACCTTCTAGCCCCAACTTGAGCAAATCCCATTCTTGCTTTTCCTTTTCCATGCTTCTATTTGGGTAAGTGTTTGATTCGTTGATTCGCCGTTCTTAGAATTTTACTAAGATTTCTTATGACTTTGAGAGATAGTTCCATATTTGAGATAATCAATCTTTCAAACGTAATTCGATCCATTCCAATAACCTCCACATCTGTTTTTGCTTCGGCTTCCATCAAACGAATTTTGCTATGATATATTTCCAGAAACCCAAATAACTCCCCCTCTTGCAAGAGAAACTCATCTTTTACAAGAGATGTATATTTCTTTCTTAACAATACTTGACCTTTAAGGATATAGAATACTTTTATATCTGACAAATAACTCTTCTGATCATAGATTTTTTCCCCTTTGGAAAATTTTAGAATTTTCCCATCTTGCTTTAAATCTTCTAACTGCATAAAACTTGGAAATTTCTCTCAAAACAATGTATTTTTCTTAAATCAGTAAAATAATTAAGATTTTATTTGTTCTTCTTTTAATAATCGTAATTCTCCATTTCTTACGTCATAAATCATGCCATATACATTCAATGTTGTGTTTTCTTTCTGCAAATATTCTTGAACGATACTCAACTTTTTAAAAACTTCCATCTGTTTGAGGACATTTTTCTCTGATAATTTATCTGCCACGTGTTTTTGGTTTTGCTCATTCACTTCATGCACATTTTCTTCCTGCAATAATTCTTTCTTGATGCTATTGTAGTATTCTTTGATGGGATGTAGCCAGTTTTCGAGAAACCCATAAGAACCCTTATTTTCTGCTAAACTGAGGGATGCAAAAACTCCTCCGCAGTTTGTATGCCCACAAACAATGATGTTCTTAATTTTTAAATAGTTCAAAGAAAAATAAATAATACTTAGCACACTCATATCATTAGGTGAAATTTGATTCGCGATGTTTCTATGAACAAAAATAGTTCCAGGTGGTTGATTCGTAATCACCTCTGGAGGAACTCGTGAATCAGAACAACCAATCCACAGAAACTCAGGTTTCTGACTTTCGGCTAATTGATGAAAAATCTCAGGGTGATCCTTTTGAATTTGCTGCAAAAACTTTTTGTTTCCTTCTAACAGTTTTTGTAGTGAACTCATATCAAACTCCTCTTTTTATAATCAATCAGAAGTAAAATGTCTGAATTTAGAGATGTTGGATTTTAAAATTTCAAACACTTTTGGTAAAATACTTCTTGGAACCCCTAAATCTTTATTCAAAATTTGTCCAACAAAGTTGTTTATATTTTTTTCTCCTTCTTTTGGATCTTGTCCGTATATGTAATAAACAAAGTTCCCCTGCTCAGGATGTTCTATGGTAAAATTCCCATAACTTGTATAGGGTTCCTTTGAGATCAAAATCCGATCTCGTTTTGGTAAGTCAATGATTACCGTTTCACTAAATCGTAAGGGAGCTTGTGCTTCCTTCTCCCTTAGATAGGGTTCTTGAAACCGATACTGATAGTTATTAGGCTCGTAAATGATGTATGTTTTAAATCCATCAGAATGAAAGGTAACACCCGTTGTTGTAGGAGTTATATTCTTCACATTCTTGAAAGAAATCAATTCCATCAAAGTATACATGGATTTTTTATCAAACTTCACAACTATAATAAAACCTTCTTCTTCAAAAGGTATTAAACCCTCCGTTAAACCTTTGAAAAGTTCAACATATTTTTGTTTTTCCATAATGAAATTTTAATTTAGTTATTATGTTTTTTTTGTAAATCTTTTTTAATATTTTTATAGAATTCTTTGTATAGAAGAAAAATTGCCGTGTAAGCTGAGTATTCTCGTATCCTTTCACGACTTTGAGAAGGATAATAAATTTTATGAACTTCAGTTTTCTCGGGTGTTTTTATGCCAATAAATACGGTGCCCACAGGTTTTTCTTTCGTTCCCCCGTCAGGTCCTGCAATGCCTGTGATAGAAATTCCATAGTCAGACTTTGTTAGATTCACCACCCCCTCTACCATTGCTTCTGCACACTCTTTACTTACAGCTCCATAGGTTTGAATAATTTCTTTCGGAACTTTTAAGATATTGATTTTTAGTTCATTTGAATATGATACAATCGTACCCAAAAAATACTTGGATGAACCCGGAATGTCTGTCAAGATTTTTCCTAACAATCCTCCGGTGCAAGACTCTGCAATACTCAATGTTTTTTGATTTTGCACAAAAATACTTTGGAGTTCCCATTCAATGGGCTGATTGAGAAATTTTTCTCGGTAGAATTCTTCAATTTTTTCTATGAGCAGAGCAAATTTTTTTGAAAGCCTTGGTTCTTTGTTTTCGACAAACACTTTCAGGTATCCAGGATTTGCAGATACTCCCCATGTAAAACTAATAAAACTAAAAGAACCCATCACTTCTCTTTGTAAATGATGAAAATTCTTTTGAAATTCTGACTCAGGCTCGTTGTATAGATAAAATCTCTTTTTCTCATAGAATTCTTTTTTTCTTAACTTATCAAGATATTCTATCACATAAGAAAGCATGGATTTCATCTCTAATGGAACTCCAGGTAAAGCAATGATTACCTTATTTTGATAGTTTATTATCATTCCTGGAGCTAATCCTACAGGATTCAAAATTGGAATTGACTCTTTTAAAATCCTTGCTTGTTTTTTTGCTATATCAAAATCAATGTTTCGGATTTTAGCAATTTCTTCTATTTTTTTTGTTGTTTCCGGATGCATTATGATTTCTTTCTGCGTGATTTCCCTCAAGACATCGACTGTATGATCATCATCTGTAGGTCCTAACCCTCCTGTGATGATAATACCATCAATATTCTCCTCTAAAAGTTTTTCAACAAAATTTGACTTTAAAATTTTTTTATCATCTGGCAATATGGAGATTCCCAAAACATTAAAGCCATTCTCTAATAGGGTTTGAGCAATCTCTGAGCTATTAGTATCTTTTGAATAACCTCTCGCTAATTCGGTTCCTGTAGAAAAAATCCAAAAATTATTCATATGGTTTTTTATTGATTCAGCTGAAAAATACCTCGATTGACCTTTTTACGAAAAGAACTTTTTTTTGATGATCATCTATGTTTTGCCGAAAGCTAAAGGCAATATCGACCAAAAAATGATAAATTTTTTCTAATTTTTCTATGGTGTAGAACTTACTATATTCTTCTAATTGTGCGAGGAGTTTTTTTTGGATGAAGGGATGCTTTTTTTCTGCCTTCAGAATTTTTATCATTTCTTTGTGATCAAAATTTAATCTTTTTCCAATGAGATATTTTCGTATTTCATCCGTTTTGTTTAATAAGTTCTTTAGTAAGTTATAATAGTTATCTTCTGGGGGATTGTATTTTTCGATTTCTACTAAAAATGTAATCAGATCCCTATCAAAACATGCTTCGATGATTTTGAAAACATCCCAACCTCCTGAAGGATAAAAAATTGTTCGAATGTCCTCGTAGGTGATATAGTAAGGTTCTTGTTGTTCTTTTGTGGTTTTTACGATTTTTTCTATGTTCAAGATTGCTGTTCTCAAAATGGATTCTTTTGGAGGAAAGAGTAATTTCATTTCATTTATAGCTTCTTCTGAAAGAACCAGATTCAATTCTTTTGCTAAGGAACGAATGAATTCATCAATTTGGTTATCATATAAAATTCGTGTTTCGTATAGAAATAGCTGATTCTCAGGAATAGAAAATAGCTTTTTTGGAAAATCTCCTTCGTATTCCACAAGAACCCAAGTTTTTGGAGGAATTTCTTTTATGGCGGTGTTTTTTAAATTTTTAAAAACAACTTGTGCTTGCTTGATCACGTACAATCGATGCGGAATAAACAAAGTAAAGTTATACAAATCATTAATGAAAATACCGGCATCCTCCTGCTCACCAGTTAAAACCGAAACCTCAACAGGAACGTGTTTGTATTTTTCTTTTTCTACATATTCAGAAATAAAATTAAAAACCTGAATGTCTTTTCCATAAACAACAACAACTAAGGGTTCATCAATCGAATATTTGTTTATAGACCTGATTAAATCCTCGTATTTCTTATATTGCATAAAAGAAACCCAAACTCATAATTTATGATTAACCAAATTCGAATTTCTTGATACTTCTTTTTTTACTACTTCTGCTAGAAGAAACAAGGGAATTTCTTTTCGGGCTTGATTTTCTGCTTTGGCTCTTTTTCCTACACTGACTTTATTTGATGTCAGTTCTATTAGATTGCTTATCAAGAGATTATGATTTTTTAAGTGCTTCATGATAACAGACAGTGGTCGATGAAACATAATGGTATAATCTTGATCTTGAAGTTCTTTTTGTCTTGAGACTTTCCCTGGATGAGTGATGATGGGAATTTCCAATTCCGATAAGTATCGCTGTATCCTTCGATATTGAAGCTTTTGGTTATCATCGTATTCCCATTGGCTTTGTCGAGGGATACGAAAACAGGGATGAATGATTACAAAATAAAACTTTCCTGTTGTTTTTAGAAGCCTTGCAACTTCACGAAATACTTTGTCCAAATCACGCATATTCCCCAAAGACAGAATACTTACGATAAAATCAAACATCTCATCATGTAGAAAAGAAAGTTCCTCAGCATTAGCAACATAGTACTGAATCCTATCGTTTGGATACTTTTTGGCAAGTCGAATCAACTCTTGGGATAAATCAATGCCCACCACTTTCGCTTTTTTCTCACTGAGGATTCTACAAAAAAAACCTTGTCCACATCCCAAATCTAAAACTGATTGGTTCTCGAGATTTCCCATTTCTTTTAGAAGTGTTGGAATGATCACCTCATGATGATAATAAGAACCCTTTTCTCCTACAATCCCATCATACCATTTGGCTTGAGCATCCCAATCGGTATTAGTTTTCATTGTTTTCATTTTCTTTAATATAAGCAATATCTTCTTCTGTAAATTCAGGTATCATGTTTCCATAGTATTCCAAAAGATAGGGATTCAGTATTTCAAAACCTTTAGAAGTTTCTTTTATGATACTTCTTTTCTTGAGAATTTTGATTCCGTTTTTGAATAGAACTTCTACATTCTTTGTAGTTATCGTGCCAGGATAGGTTTTTACGAACTTCTCAATTTCTTTTTTTAGTTCTTCTTCTGTGTCTTTCCCCGGATGTTCATATAAAAGTTTACTTATGACAAAATGCTCTTGAACACGAAAATGATATTTCCACTCTTTGAGTATGATTTTTGCTATTTCTTCAGTAGGATTATCATACTTTGCAAAGCGAGAAACCAAAATGGGTTTTCCAAAATCAAAATATACTTTTCCTCTTCTTGTGGCATAAGTAAAAAAGCTCACCTTTTTTGTTTGATTTGTAAATAATAAATCTTCTGGTACCCATTGATGAGAGATTGCCAATGGAATCACAGCGACTTCTTTTCCTGACTCACGATACGCATCAATAGCTGTTGAAAGCAATCCCGTCTTTATAGATTGAAACATTCCATTCCGGCTTCTCGTTCCTTCGGGGTAGGCTAAAGCTGGAATACCTGACTCCAACATCATCACGTTGTATTGAGACAGAACTTCTAAATATAAAATATTTTTTGTATTCTCTCGATCTACCACATAAGCTCCCAACGATCGCAAAAATGCTCCCCAAATTGGATTTGACATCAAAACACTTGCTGCTGCCACTCTGGGTATGGGTAATCCTTGAAAAAACAAACCATATGCCAGTTCAACAGAATCCAAGTGACTTTTATGTGTAGGCGCATAGAAAACCGGGTATTTATCAACTACTTCTTTTGCTTCTTTAACATGTCCACCCACAAAAGGACCGATTGATCCTCGTCGAAATTTTCCAATCAAAAGTCGAAATGGCATAACAAAATAAATCAAAAAAGTTCGAATAGGAGCTATGAAATAATCCACAATGTTGGAAATGTAGAATTCAACAATCGCTTCGATTTTTAGGATCTCTTCTTCTGGTTTAGATTGTTCTAATTCCTTCCATAAAAGAATTTCTTGTTCGAAATTTTTTACATCTTTCATGAGATTTTGTTTGAGTGCTTTTTCTTTTCGTCTCTCCAATGAACTTATAATATGGGAGGATTGTCTTTTGATACGCGCATGCATATTAGGAGTATACATGATTTTTTTTAGAATCCTTTCTTTTAGAACATTTGAAATCATCCTACCTGATGCTACTAACTCGATTCGCTTCTTTTTTCGTAAAACAGGTAATTGAGAAAATTTGATCTCTTTTTCTGATAGCAGCATCAATACATCTTGAGGAGCATTTTTCCTCAAAAGGATATGATAAAGCATTTTGTATAATGGCAGTTCTATATTTTTCTCTTTTGCTATCTCAAGAATTGGTGTTATCATTAACCCACCCTCTGCTAAATTTTGACTCATCATGATTTCTTTCTCAATAAAATAAGATGGCATAAGAAACATTTGTATTTGCTCTAATAAATTCAGCTTGCTTTGACCTTTGAGGAGTTTTTCCGTAAACTGTCTTCCGTATTCTCTGTTTCTGCTATGAGGGCTAAACACAGCTGACATAAAATCCGAAAGCCCAGAACGTTTTAGAAGTAATTCTGAATTTGCTCCCAGAGATTTTGCTAATTCCATCATCTCCAAAAAACCCCTCGATGCTATCTCTCCCATCATACTACTTCCACAATTGGGTAAAACCGAAATCATCCCTACTAAAATCGAAATGGGATTTTTCAAAATAGCACCCAATTCAGCAGTAAGTAAATCAGTATGAGAAGAGAAATGGATGAAAGGTTGATGAAAGATTTGTTTAAGAATTTCATATAGTTCCTTACTATGGGTAGCCACATCAAGAAAAATATGGTTTTTGTGAATTATATCATACAACAAAGAAGGACCACTCAAGATAGCTAAATTCCCATCAATCTGATGTTTTTTTTGAAGTTCCTGAATCAACTGATGGAAAGTATAAACCCCATATTTTCTTCGATTCGCATTGTTCAAAAAACCTTTGGTTACTAACACAAAATTATAATGAAACTTCGGATTCAAATTTAAAAAAATATTTTCGCAAGTTTCTTCAAACTGACGAGATGGCAAAGCAAATATAATTAGCAATGAATGTTTATGAAAGAAATCATAACCATTTACTAAAGTTAAATTTCGTGGTTTTGTAAATATCAAACCTTCAATTTCTATCGAGTAATGATCCTTCCATTTTCTATACAAAAAACCGTCAGACACCCACAAATAAAAATGAGATAAATTCTTCTGAAGAACTTCCGCAAGTCCAAACCCCATAGGACCGCCTCCGATAATTATCGTCGCAGTATCTTCACTAAACGGGATATCTTTTTCTGTTGTCATACAGAATTAAATATTCATGATTCTTCTTAAAGATGTCAACTTCATTGTATAAATGGCTTTTGTACTATATAAACTTTGGAAAATATCAAGAGCACTACTAAGCACAGAATATTTTTAATCAAAATCCCTTAATCTCGTTGGCATTTTGAGTTCTTCTTCTGGTTTATGCATATCACATGATTCTGCTGGAACGCCATTTATAGGAAAAATTTCTTTTAGCACCCTCTGGCAATAAGGATTAGGAAGTTTCCCAGAATTAGAACAAATAGAAACTTCAACCGCTCTTGGATCGAAAAAATAATCACCTTGATCATACCGGTCCTTAACATTCTTTATAATTTTCCCGAAAAGAGGTCCTGCCATTGTTGCTCCTGTTCCTTTGTTCATACTCACCTTAGGTTCATCGAATCCTACCCAAATCGCTGATACCAAATCTGGAAGAACACCAATAAACCACGCATCTCGATATTGATTTGTGGTTCCTGTTTTCCCTGCCAATCGTCGTGATGTAAAACCTCCTCGATTGACTCCACTTTTTTTCGCTGAAGTCTTTAATAAACTTATCATGACTTCTGCCACATCCCCCGAAAGAACTTTTTTTTCTGCTGGCATGTTTGTATTAAATTCATCTTTCTCTTTGCCTTGATAAATCACATTGCCATTTTTATCCTCAATCCGTGTGATTAAATACGGACGAGGAATAACGCCATTATTCGCAAAAGCCGAATATGCCAACATCATCTCCAAAGGACTCATTTCAATAATCCCAATGGAAATTGCCAACTCTCTACGAAAACGTTTTTGAAACTCAGATTCTGTATGGAAAAAGAATTTTTCAAACTGAACTCCTAACCTTTCAATACCAATCCTCTGCCCTGCGATCAAAGCTGGTATATTTCGTGAACGCTCCAAAGCTTCCCTTAGAGTGATTTTTCCTTCGTAGGATTCATCGATATTTTCTGGCAGCCAATATTCATTTTGGATTTGATTCAAGGAAAAATAAAGAGGTGAGTCTTCAAAAACGGTTCCCGGATGAAAAATCCCATCTTCTATACCAGCAGAATAAACAATGGGTTTGATGGCAGAACCAGTTTGTCGTTTCATGAAGATAGCACGGTTGAACTGGTTGCTTGCCGAAAATTCAGCCCCACCTTGCATAAATAGAATTTCACCAGTGCGAGGATTCATGCCAATCAAAGCAGCTTGGAGCTCTTTCTGTGGGATAGTAGGAATGGGTAAACCCAAAAACATACCCCCCAGAGCTGATTGAAGATAATATTTCAATAAATATGTATTCACATCGTCTTCGCTCACTTTGTAAGGATGATATTTTCGCAATTCTTCGATGTGGGATTTGGTTTCTCTTGATACTATGATTTGCAGATTACCATCAATAGTTGTATAAACCTTCAAGCCCCCTGAGAACTCATATTTTTCACCCAAAAGAGATTTGATTTTAGTTCGAACCCACTCACTCACGTAAGGAGCATGATCATCCCTTGTTCCAAAGACGGTTTCCATCGGACTGCGATTTAAAATTTTTCTTAGAGTTAGCTTTTGAGCTCTGTACTGTTCTTCTGAGATTGCATAGGGGAATTTTTCTTTTCTCATTCGCTGAAATATCGTATCCATCTTTTCTTCTAATTGCTGGAAGTTCCTCAAAGGAGAATAAAACTCAGGACGAGAAGGCAAGCTCGCCAATGCGAGTTTTTCCGTAAAGTTCAAATTCTCCAAATCCTTTTGGAAATAAAATCTTGATGCATTTTGAAAACCATAAGCTCCATGCCCAAGATAAACTTGATTGATGTATAACAAAAGTATTTCTTCTTTCGTAAATCTCCGTTCCAACTCCAAAGCAAAAAAAGCTTCTTTGAGTTTTCTTGTGACGGTTTTTTCTCGCTCACCTAATAAAATCCTTGCTAATTGTTGAGTGATTGTTGATCCACCTTGAACAAACCTCATAGAAATAAGATTGTGATACATCGCTCGAAATAAGGCAGAAAAATCAATCCCAACGTGGTAAAAAAAGTCTTCATCCTCCACAAAAAGTAAAATCTCGATAAAATCTTTGGGAACCTCGTGCCATTTTAGAGTACTTGTTTTTATCGTAAAAAGTTCTGATAATACTTTCCCATTTCGATCATATATCACATTGGATTGACTCTCGTGAATTTGGAGTAAATAATCATCTACGGAGAAAAAGAGCATTGATCCACTAATAAAAACAATCCCTATCGAAACAAAAAAAATCCCTAAGAAAAACAAAACCAATGTCTTTTTACTCCAAACAATATCTAAAACAAAATGTAAAATATTGATTAAGTTTTCAAAGAAATGATACCTTTTCTTTGGACTTTTGATCTTACTTACAATCAAATTTTTATTACTTGTTCCATAAGATTGGGAATTATTCGAAGAAACTTTTTCTATTTTTGTTGCCACATTTGGATTATCTTTGAACTGATGGTTATGCAAAATACGAACGTTCCCACAATTTCCGCATACTATTCTTAAAAACCTTATTTCTTGAAGATCTACCTCAATAACTTGTTTATGATTACAACTCCTGCAAGTATATAGATACTTTTTTTTCATCCCTGAAAAGTCTTAGAAGAAAATGATTTGAAATCAAGAAAAAAATATAATTACCTTGAGATTTACGAAATCTTGATTCCACAAAAAAATCATTTTACTATTTTTCTAATTAGAAATTTCTTGAAAAACGATTCTTCACTTTAAAAGTAAATCCTAATATGAATTATATTGAAATTATATCTATTGGTTCTGGTTTATTTCTTTTTATTCTTTCAATTTATTACTTCGTTTTATCTTTAATTTATGAAGAAAAGAAACCAATCCTTTTATTTGCAACTTTAAACTTATTCATGTCCATACGGAGTTTTTTGAGAATTTCATGGCTTAAACAAGTAGTCAGCGATCCAATTATTATTGAAAAGCTTGATCATTTTACTTACTTCTTTGGGTTTTTTCTTTTCGTTGCTTTCTTTTACGAATTATTCAAAGATAAGTTCCCCGTAATCATAAGAAATATTACGTTTTTTTATTCTTTGATATTTGTTGGTTTGTTGTTCGTTCCTGGTTATTTCTTTTTGGATTTTAGAATTTTCTTTCATATTTTTGGATTGTCGGTTGCTTTCCTTTTGGTGGGTTTTTACTTCCTTCGTATCTTTTCGAAAGATCCTCATGCTAAGCTTCGATTCTTTTCCCTTCTTTTACTCCTTTTGGGCTTTGGTAGTGATATTTTTGTTGTCGAAATCCTTTCATGGGACCCCTTTATTACACCTTTAGCTATGATCATCTATTCGATTTCATATAGCATTTTTTTAAACTATCAGTTAGAAAAACAAAAGAAACAACTATTACTCTATCAAGAAGAAATCCAGAATGCAAAAGAGAACCTTCAAAAGCAATTCGAGATAGCAAATGAAAAAGAAAAGAAATTAAAAAAAATGAACATGATCTATGAATCTCTTTTGGATTTATCTAGGAAATTATCAACTACTTCGAATTTTGACGTAATACTCGAAGAAATCTCACTTCACTTAGAAATCAACTTTGGCATCAAATATTTTGTGATCATGACCATTGATCCAGAAAAACAAGAAGCCCGTTATTTCAATAGCAACTTATATAAAAAGCTCACTCCAGAACAATTCGAAACCATGAAGATGGGCGAAGGACAAATGAACTTAGATCTAAAGGTTGTTGGAGTGCATCATGGAGTTTATAAACACAAAAAGCCTCTGTATTTAAAACACTTCATGGAAAAATCGAAAAAATCCACTTACGATATCGAAAACTTTTTATTGGAAAAACTCAACCTAAAATCCCTTATCATCTTCCCTTTAATTTACAATAACGAAGTTTTTGGATTTTTTGACATCACCCATGTAAATGAACCATTAAACCTAACTAAAGAAGAATATTTAAATTTGAACATATTTATCCAATACTTTTCTCAATTATTCAAAAACTATCTCTCTGTGCAAGAAATCCAAAAACAACGAGAGTTATTAGAAAATTACAATAAAGAAATTTCTAAGAAAAATAAAATTATCTTAGAAATGAATGATAAATTATCAAAAATGTATAATTCTTATGAAATCAACGAAATCATAGATATCATGTTCGATTTTTTGAATAAAAACTTCGGAATCGAAAATTTTCTATTATATAGATTGAACAAAAATGTTTTAGAATATGCATATTCGAATTTGGAAACCCTTTATGATGAACAAACTATTGAGATACTAAAATCAAACAAGATTTCGTTAGATGGAAATAGTATCCATTCTGTGGTCTGTAAAAAAAAGAGATTCGTTTATCTTCCGAACCTAAGAGAAGCAGAAGATTTCATCGAATTTCAAAATCAAAAGTTATTAAATTTAAAATCTGTCTTGATATTTCCTTTATATTTTAGGCATGAATTACTTGGAACACTTGACTTTTCTTTTAGAAATGAAGTAAAACTCAATAGAGTTCAAATTTCTTTGATTAAAATCTTCATAGAGCATTTTGCCTCGATTTTGAAAAATAAATTTTTAATCGATGAACTAGAAAAAAAACAACTTTTATTAGAAAAATCTCTACTCGAATTAGAGGACAAAAAGCGAGAATTAGAGAAATTAAATGAGTTTACAAAAAGAATCAATGCAGCCCAAGATTTTAATTTAATCATTAATGATGTTTTCAACTTCTTCCAAGAAAAATACAATTTAGACTTTAGTTGGTATATTGTCGTTGATGAAAAAAATAAGGTATTCAAAAGTTCTGCCTTTTCGAAAACTTTTGATGATTTTGATGACTCAATCAAAGAATTTTTATTGAAATTTCAAGCACCTATTAGTGAAGAAACTGGAACCCTATACAGAACCTACAAAAAGAAAAAATATTTCTATATTCCCAAGATTCTTAAAAATTTTCAAGGTTCTTATATAGATCATCAAATTTTAGAAAAACTTAATCTAAGTTGGTTTCTTCATGTTCCACTAATTGTTCAAAACAAAGTTGTGGGCATCTTGGCTTTCACAAATTATGAAGAAAAAGTCAGCTTAACGCAAGAAACCCTAAAAACCATTCAATATTTTTGCGATCAAATTGCCGGTGCTCTTTATAATACTTACTTAATGGAACAAATCCAAATAGAAAAAAGAAATGCAGAGTTATCTCAACAAGAGCTCCAACAACTGAATGAGTTCACTAAACAAATCATCGAAAAAGAAAACTTCGAAGAGCTAATCCAAAACTTATTTGATTATTTGAGGAAAAGATTTGAACTCCAATTTGGTTGGTTATTAATCATCGATAAAGAAAAGAATAGAATCCGAACATTATCATACACGAAGAATGTTGATGTTCCTTTCGAAGGATTATATAATTTCCTTGATAACTTTGATTATCCTTATACACCGGAAATTGGCACCATTTATCGTAGTTGTGAACGAAAAAAACATTTGTATTTGAGACGAATAGGTGAAAATTTCAAAGGAAACCCTATTGATGAAGAATTAATCAAAATAGCCAAAATCAAATGGGTTCTGTATATCCCCTTGATCTTGAAGAACGAAACTATTGGACTTTTAGCTTTTACAAACTACGAAAAAGTTGTTTCTCTTAGCATGAGAGATATTAAATCAATTGAGGCGTTTTGCTCTCAGATAGTCGGTGCTATCTATAATTCATATTTGAGGGAAAATCTTGCAAAAGAGAAAGAAAAAACCGAAAAACTATTACTCAATATTTTACCTCCAAAAGTAGCTCAAGAACTAAAAGAAAACGGCTTTGTAAAACCCAAGCTCTTCAAAAATGCTACGATTGTTTTTACAGATTTTATCAACTTTACAAAGTATGCTAAAAACATAACTCCAGATGAGCTTATCAAAGAATTAGATCTTCACTTTCATCAGTTTGATGAAATCATTTCAAGACATAACCTCACAAAATTAAAAACAATTGGCGATGCCTACATGTTTGTAGGTGGTATTCCAGAAGAAAATTATACTCATGCAGTTGATGCTTGCTTAGCGGCATTAGAAATCAAAAATCTAATCCTACAAGTGAACGAAATTCGAAAGCAACTCAATACACCATCCTTAGGGATTCGGATTGGCATTAATACAGGAGAAGTTATTGCTGGAATTGTCGGGAAAGACCGATTTGCTTTCGATGTATGGGGAGACACTGTAAACCTTGCTCAAAGGCTAGAGGCAAGTTCTTTACCATTTGAAATCAATATTTCCTTTTCTACATATAATATTGTAAGATTTTTCTTTCGTTGTGAGTATAGAGGGAAGAAAGCCACAAAGAATGTCGGAAAAATTGATATGTATTTCCTAAAGGGAATACATCCTAAACTTTCTGTTAACAACGAAGGTAAAATTCCCAACGAACGATTCTTAGAACTTTACGAAAAGCTAAAACGGGGTGCTAAATTTGTTTACAAACATGAAGTAAATCATATCTTAAAGTAGAAAATTCATGTATTTTGACCAAAAAAGCAATTTTGCGTCTGATGAATTTGAGTTTGATTTTGCAAACAAAACGATAAAACTAAAATACATTTATTACTGGTATGATTCAAATCACTCAACTATTTTGTTTTTTCATGCAAATGGTTTTTCATCTCAAACTTATAATAAAATCTTAAAATTCTTTTATGAGCAATCTTATAATATATTTGGTTTGAATTTCGCTGGACATGATGGTTCTGAAAATTACTCGAATTTTCGGAACTGGTTTTTCTTTCGAGATCAGGTTTTGTCGTTTGCTAATTTTTTGAGATCAAAAACGGGGATTTCTAAATTTCACTTGATTGGTCATTCTCTTGGTGGTGCATCTTCACTTTTAGCAGCTTCTCTTGATAAAGAACACATCATTTCTGTGGTTTGTTGGGATCCCGTAGTTTTTACCCCTTTCTTTAGTTTTCTCACATTATTCATTGAGCCACCAATAGCTAAGACCACAGAAAAACGCAGAGACGAATTTCCAAATGTTGAGGTTTTAAAACGAAGTTTGAAGCTTCTACCTCTTTTTAAAAATTGGGATAAAGAAGTCCTCCAGGACTATGTTGATTCTTGTTTTTATTTCGATGAGTTCTCAAAAAAATACAAACTCAGTCTACCTAAAGACATAGAAGCTAAAATTTTTCGTTCTTTGAAATTTGGTCACTGGAAGTTCTACAAGAAAATTACACAACCTGTTTTCGTTCTGACACCAAAAACTTCTTTTGTCTGTCCTCCAAGAGCTCGAAGACTTTTAACCCGAAATCATCCTATTTCGAAAAGCGAAATCCATCCCATCGACTCCCACTTTTTTCCTATGATTCAGCCAATACAGACAGCAGAGATCACCCTTAGATTTTTGAAGCAGATCGAAAACTCAAAACTTTGAATTACATGTGATTCTTCCCTCTAAGACATTTCTGTCCTTGTCTACCATAAAGAACTCCAGGTTTGCTCTTTGAACATATCTATCATCACTACTCAAAATGAATCCTTTGCTCCAATCAATAGTGCCAGAAACAGCTTGAAATACGAAAGGATTCAAAACTCCCACAAAAATAAAAGTTTTTGTTCCACCACACTTTATCCCATCCGCTGTTTCGCACTGAGCTGTTCCATTCGGATTACAATTGATAAAGTCTGAGGTTTTACAAATTGATACGGCTGTAGTTGTTGGGGTCAAAGAAAACTTCTTTCTTTGAGGGTCATAAGTAAATCGCAATTGAACATAATCCCCCCACTTAAACTGAAGAAAAGAGTCAATATCATACTGGGTCGGAGAGGTTTCTTTTTTTGATGACTCAGAGGTTGGTTTTTTCTTCACCTCACCACAATAAGGAGAAATTTCCTTATCTATCTCTCCTTCGAAATAATAGTAATTCCCAAAATTGCCAACCAAATTCAAACCAAAAATACTTAACTTTGCTTTGTCTTCTGGTTTTTTACAAGTAAGGACAAACAAAATCAACAACCAAAATAAAATAAACCTCATCCTTGATTGATTATCGTATTGAATATAACAATTCTTCTTTCAGTAGAAAAATCTTTCTTTCTAAATTACTAAAAGGTTCCTTCCGCAGGTAAAGTCCCTGATGAGTGAGAAAAATCAGATAGTTATCATAAACAAAGTAGTCGTTCAAGTAGATGGGTAGCTGAATTTCTTTGGATGTCTTAGGATTCAAAAGATATAAACTATCTTCATCGGAGTAAAGAAAATAATCTTGATTGGTGATATACACATAGTTTTCTTTGTATTCTACATTAAAGCTTTTCCATAATTCATCGGGAAGTCGAAATCCCGTCAAAGAATACTGACCAGCCCCACCGGTAAAAACGAAATAATAATTCTCTGACGAAGTATGCTCCTGAAAAAGTTCGTAAATAGCATAATAAACCTTTGGTAAAGCAATCCCTTTATAAACCAACCTTAAGGATTTCTCGTTAAAATAAAAGAGCTCATAATAACCAATATTTCCATAGAAAATCCAAAATCCTTTTTCAGGAACAGGGAAAAAATACATATAACTCGAGTTTTTTTTGAAAAGCTTAGGAAACTGATTCGATCTTAAGGCAACAGTAGAAGTAATTTTATTCCAAACCTCTTTTTGATCTTTTAATTCATATATATTCCCTGTATCAGTGATTACGATAGGATTACACACACCCGCAAACTCTTTGATTTGCTGGAATTCACTTCGTTCTTTTGATATTTTTAGGGAATAAAAGACATCTTGACAAATATGATTTTGCTTATAACGAAATATCCAAAACTCACCGCTAAAAGAAGAAAAAACCTCATCAGGAACTTTAACGTCAGTAGGAAAAATTTTACCATAAAAGAAAATCTGAATTTGATCTTCTTTTCCAAATAAAAAAACCCTTCTTGATGGAGATAGAAACGTAAACAAACTTTGACTTTCTGAAAATTTTTCGATTTCCTGAATTTTCCCTTCCAATTCCTTTTTTTGTAGTTCTTTTAATTTTTCTAAAATCTTAGCTATTTTCTTTTGATCTTGTTGTAAAATGGCATTTTTAGCTTTTTCTTCTAAATTCAAGTATTGTTCGTTTAAATCTGTTGAACAAGAGAATAAAATCACAAAAATCCAGAAAAACCTCTTCATTTTACGACAATGTTTACTAATTTGTTTTTTACGGTGATGATTTTGATGATAGATTTTCCTGATATGTGTTTTTGCACATTTTGTTCGCTTAGAGCTTCTTTTTCAAGTTCATTTTCTTCTAAATCTAAAGGAAGCATCTTTTTGGCTCTGATTTTACCATTGACTTGAAATACAATTTCTACTTCTTGTCGTTTGATTTTTTCTTCATCGTAATTTGGCCAAGGAACGTAAGCAATCGTTTCTTTATGTCCCAAGAGCTCCCATAATTCTTCCGCCAAATGAGGGGCAAACGGAGATAAAAGAATCACGAAATCTTCGGCGGCTTTTCTCCCTATTTTTTTGATCTTGTATGCCTCGTTCATAAAAATCATCATGTCACTAATTGCTTTGTTAAATCGAATTTTTTCTATGTTTTCGGTTACATTTTTTATCGTAAGATTTATCCAATAATCTCGTTCGGAAACGTAAGCTTTGTCAGGTTCTTCTAAAATTTCAGGATTGATGCGATAGTTTCCGCTCTCCTCAAGGGTATAAAAACGAAAAACCCTCGATAAAAACCGAAATACTCCTTCAATTGCTTTTGATGACCATGGCTTGACCACCTCAAGAGGACCCATGAACATCTCATACATACGAAAGGTATCAGCTCCATATGCATCAATCACGTCATCAGGGTTAATCACGTTTCCTCTAGATTTCGACATCTTCTGTCCATCCTCGCCAAGAATGATTCCTTGATGAACCAATTTATAAAAAGGCTCAGGAGTAGAAACATATCCTAAATCGTATAGAACCTTGTGCCAAAATCGCGCATATAGCAAGTGTAAAACTGCATGTTCAGCACCACCAATGTAGAGATCCACACCATTAGGTTGCATCCAGTATTTTTCTTTTTCTGGATTTACCATCTCTTTGTCATTGTGAGGATCAATATAACGCAAGTAATACCAACAACTTCCAGCCCATTGTGGCATGGTATTAGTTTCACGTCGTAGTTTCTTTTTTAAGACTGGGTGTTCATATTCCACCCAATCCTTGATTTTCGCCAAGGGGGATTCTCCTGTCTCAACGGGTTTAAAATCCTCAGATGGTGGCAACTCCAAAGGAAGATTTTTTTCATCCTCAGGAACATAAAACCCATTTTCATCAAAACTAATGGGGATGGGTTCTCCCCAATATCTTTGTCGAGAGAAAAGCCAATCTCTTAGTTTGTAGGAAACATGAAATTTTCCTTTTATTTGTTTATTTTTTTTAGGCTTCTCGAGTTCTTGAATCATCACTTTTTTGGCTTCTTTTGTAGGTAATCCATTAAGAAAATCAGAATTGATGTTTATACCTTCCTCCACGAAGGCTTCGTCTTGAACTTCGAAATCGGGATTCCCATCAGGTGAAACCACAGTCTTTATAGGAAGACCAAAAGTTTTAGCAAAAAGAAAATCCCTCTGATCGTGAGCAGGAACCGCCATAATAGCTCCAGTTCCATACGACATCAAAACGTAATCTGAAATCCAGATAGGAATCTTCTCATTCGTGAAAGGATGATGAACATAAGCTCCCGTAAATACCCCAGTCTTTTCTGCCTCTATTCCTTTTGAGGTTCTTTCCAAATCTGTTTTTCTGAGAGTGTTTTCGATATATGCTTCAACTTGTTTTTTATATTTTTTTCGTGTGATGACGGGAACAACAGGATGTTCGGGGGCAACGACCATGTATGTCACACCAAACAAGGTATCCGGTCTTGTAGTAAATACTTCTAAGTAAGTTGGTAAGCCTTTTTCTTTTAAAGCTTTTTTTGAAGTTCTATCAAAATCAAAATAGATAATGGCTCCTTCGGATCGACCAATCCAGTTTTTTTGCAGCTCTACGGTGCTTTCAGGCCAATCAACAAGTTTCAAATCTTCTAATAACCGTTCAGCATAAGCAGTAATTCGAAGCATCCATTGCTTCATGGACTTCCGAACTACGGTATAACCTTTTGAGGTCCATTCTTCCACTTCTTCGTTTGCTAACACTGTCCCCAGTTCTGGTGAATAGTTTACAGGAGCTTCTTGGATATAGGCTAATCGATGGCGATTGATATAGTCTTCTCGTTCTTTTTCTTTTCCGGGCTGATTGAGTTCCTCAGGTATAGGTAATTCCTCAATCGGTCTTGCTTTTTTTAGAATGGGATCGTAATATGAATTAAAGATTTTCAAAAAAATCCACTGGGTCCATTTATAGTACTTCGGATCTGTTGTGTCTATCTCTCGATCCCAGTCATAAGAAAATCCAAGAGACTTTAATTGCCGTTTGAAGTTCTCTATGTTTTTTTTCGTAGTAATGGCAGGATGAATCCCCGTTTGCATGGCATAACGCTCTGCAGGTAAACCAAAGGCATCCCAACCCATGGGATGAAGCACATTATATCCCCTGTGTCTTTTGTATCTTGCGATGATGTCCGTAGCCGTGTATCCTTCAGGGTGTCCCACATGTAATCCCTGAGCCGACGGATAAGGAAACATATCCAATACATAAAACTTGGGTTTGGTTGGATCTTCAGTGGTTTTGAAGGTTTTTTTGGTTTCCCAATATTCCTGCCATTTTTTTTCTATGGTCTTGAACGGATAAGTCATAGAACCAAAACTTAATCAAAAAAAAGATTATCAAACAATTTTAGTTAGGGCTCTATTGGGTTTTTCACCCATTGGAAGTTTAGTTTTGTTCCAAATCCTTCGGGACCTTTCGTGATGTAAAAATACGAACCTAAAATCTTGGACATGGAAATTAACATAGGAATGCCATCTCCATTCTTTGGATAGTATTCCCCAGCTTTTCTCAAAATACCTTCACCGTCATCATATAATGACCAACGAAACCATTTATCATTATCATAAAATTCCATCCCAAAAATCTTCCCATCACTGTGTAAGATAGAATTCAACAAAAACTCAAGGAAAATCCAGAATATATATTGTTCATGATTCTTGAATTTTTGTTCTATGATATCTAAAGCTTTTAAAATCTCTTCTTCTGTTGGGAACTTCAAAATGAACTCAGAATACGATATGATCTTTTGAATTTTCTTTATTTCTTCTAAATAGTGCTCTTTGCTCCAATCATCACTTTGAAAATGATAGATTCTTAAAAGTTCCTCATAGAGGAAAGCCACCAAATCCTCTTTTGATAAAATTTTAGATTTTTCTTTTGTGCTACTTTTTCGTTCTAAAAACTCTTTTGCTTTTTTGAATTTTTTCCCGAATATTTGATTGATTGTGTAGTATTCTTCGACTAAATCTTCAAAAAATTTCTTTTGTTGAGAAATCTTTTCGTATTCAAATGTAATAGATAAAATAGGAATCAAATTTTTCAGGATGTAAAGTTTTTCTTCGTTCAAAACATCTTGATCAAAAACAAAAACATCGACAGCTGTGGTAGTATTATTTACAACAAAAGGAACCACTACATAAAATTCCCAACTTTCTTTAGAAGAAGATATTATCTTTTCTATGGCTTGATATTCTTTTTCTTCGTAAAAAAATATATGATTGGGTACTTGTGTAAATTCAAATGGCTCTATTCCTTTTTCTTTCTCGAAGACCTTGATTTCTCTTTCTGTGATGACTTCACCAAAAATCGTATCACTGATATTTAAATAAAATTTCGGTAGCTTTTCACTCGAAGAATAATATAAAAGCTTATCCTCAACGAGCTGAAAAATTGTGTATCGTTTATATGAACTCTGGAAAATAGAATTCTTAACATATTCCAATCGTTCATAAAAACCAGATATTTCAGAAAGGGATTGAATGGAATTGATGATTACTTTCCCCAGTTCTTTTGAATATTTTTCTCTGCTTAAACTCTTTTCTAACTCAATGGTAAGTTGTTGAACTCTCTCTTGACTATGACTCAACTCTGAAATTAGCCCTTGAATTTGATGGATATAATTTTCTTTTTCAGAAAGAAGTTTGTTTATGTTTTCTTTTTGTTTTTCAATTTCTTTTTCTTTTTCTGTTAATGAAGTTTTTAAAACATAGATTTCATTGTCAAAGTTGACTATCATATTTTGTTTTTGTTGAATTTCTCGTTCCAAATGTTGGATTTGAGAATGATACTTACGAATTTGTTCATTCTTTTCTTTTATCAGTTCTTTTTCTTCTTTCAGTTCGATCTCGAGTAACTCATAGGATTTTTGTAGTGATTGATATTTCTGGATTTCACTTTTGATTTCTTTTTCTAAGGTTTGAATAGTATTTTCTTTTTTGTTTAATGTATTTTTGAGTTGTTCCGTTAGCTTTTCGAATTCATCTTTTTTTTGGGATAATTCGCTAAGTTCTACTTGTAATCTTTTGATTTCTTTTTGATGATTTTCTTGCAGAAAAGAAATGTGATTTTTGTATTCTGCCAATAGATCCTGTTTTTCTCTTTCTTTTAGTTGAATTTCCATTTGTAGATTGTAAATCTTTTCTTCTAAATCATGTATGTTTTTTTTCAAATCTTCTACCGTCTGTTGATAATTCTTGATTGTTTGCTCATGACTTGTGATGATGGTTTGCTTTCTTTCCAATTCTTCTTTTAGTTCGAAATTGATTTTTTGTATCTCTTTGATATTTTGATTTAATTCCTCTACAATTTTCAGATTATCTTGTTCAATCTTGATGATTTTATTTTCATACTCTCTTTTTGTTTCTTCCAGTTCTTTCCTTTTTTGCTGAAGATGATCTTCCAATGCTTTTATCGTATCCTTTTGCTGATAAATCTCATTTTGTAGCTTATTTCTTTCTTCTTCTAAGTTATCAATCTGACTTTGTTTTTCGGAAATGATTCCTTCAAAATATTGAATCTGAGTTTCAATAAACTCTTCTTTCTCTTTGATTTCATTTTGATACTTTTGATTGATCTTTTCTATCTCTTTTTGATAAAACTCTTTCAATTCTTGTATTTCTTTTATTCGAAGCTCTATGGTTTGGAGCAATTCCTCTATCTTTTGGTTTTTTTCTGATAAGGTTTGCTCAAGATGACTTTTTTCGTTTTGAAGCTGATTTATCGTTTGATTTAATTGTTCTTTTTCTAAATTCCATTCGCTCTTTTCTTTTTCAAACAAAGCATTTAATGAATCATAATTTTGAATAAGATCTTCTATTTCTTTTTGTTTTTCCTCTAATTGTTGTTTCTTTTCATCTATCTCTCTTTGCAGATTTTCTATTTCGTGTTGTAGTTGGCTGACTTTATCTTCCAATGCAGCTTTTTCTTCTAACCATGTTGTCTTTTCCCTCTCAAACTGATTACTTAATAAATCATAACTTTGAGTTAACTCGTTGATCTCCTTCTGCTTTCCTTCAATCGTGATTAAGTGTCTTTCAACCTCACCTCGAAGAACTTTCAACTCCTCCGTTAAATCCCTTATGGTCGCTTCTTTTTCTTCTTTCTCTTCTAACCACAACCTTTCTTTTTCTTCATAAGTGTTTTTTAATTGTTCATAACTTTCTTGGAGCTCCTTGTATACTTCACGACTTTCCTTTAACAAATCCTGATGATTTGATAATTCCTTCTGCAAAGCTAATATGACATCTTCTTTTTCCTTCAGAATTTGTTTTAAATGATCGTATTCATTTTCTAATTCTCTTTTTTGCTCATCGAGTGTTTTATATTGATTTTGTAAAGTCTGGATCTGCTGAGACTTGTCTTGGATTTCCCTTTCTAAACTTTCTATTTTTTCTGATTTTTTGATGATTTCCTCTTGTTTTTGTTGGAACTGTTCTTTTTGATTTTGGATTTCTATTAAAAGTTCTTGTTTTTCTTGATGATTGGCATCTAAGATTTTTTCTAAATTTTGTATTTGTCTTTGTTTTTCTTTTATTTCTTCCTCACGTTTTTGAATTTCATGATGTAAATTCTGAATTTCGAAATTCAAACTATCTACTTTTTGAGTCCATTCTTGAAGTTCCTTTTGATATGCCTCTTGAAGATTGTTGATTTCTTTTTCTTTTTTGGATAAACTTTCGTGTAAACCATCAATATTCTGCCTGAGTTCACCAACTTTTTGCAAAAGCTCATCTTTTTCTTTTTCCAAAAGATTAATCACATTTTGTTTTTCTTGAAGTATAGCCTCATAATCTTCTTTTGTTTTTTGTAGCGTTTTTTCTAATTGCTCATATTGAAACTGCGCTTCTTGTAATTCTTTTTGAAGTTTTTGATATTCCGATACTTTTTCTTCTATTTTATCTTTTAAACTTTGATTTTGTTTTTCTAAATCTTCGATTTCTTTTGTTTTTTCTTGGAGAACGTTTTCTTTTTCTTGAATGGCTGTTTTTAGCAAAGCAATTTCTTCTTTGAATTGACTTATTTGTTGATGAAGCTTTTGAACTTCACTTTGATGCTCTTGAAGGAGTTTGAGGATCTGATCTTCTTTTCCTTTTATATTTTTCTCTAATTCTTCTATTCGTGCTATCTTTTCCAGCAAAGTTTCTTCTAATTTTTGTATCTTTTCTTGATTGTTGGTAATGATGGTATTTTTATCTTGTATTTCTTTTTCTTTGGATTTAAGAAGTAAGTCAAACTCTTCTATCTTCTGGTTTTTTTCAGAAATTTCGTTTTTCAATTGACTAACTTGATCGTTTAATTGTTGATTTTCGGTTTTCTGTTCTTGTAGTTGGTTTTCTAAGTCCTTCTGTTTTTGGAGGAACTCCTTTTCTTTTTGTTGAAAATCCTGAATGAGATTTTGTATTTGCTCGTTGAGTTCTTGGATTTGGTTTTGATATTTTTCGTTTAAATACCTCTTTTCTTGTTCTTTTTCTTCTAAATTTTTTTGATAAGTATTTACTATTTCTTTGATCTTTCCTTCGTAGTTTGTAATGGTTTCTTGAAGATATTCTTTTGTATTTTGAAGTTCTTTTTCTATTTTTTCAATGGTTTGCTGTTTATACTGTATGATTTCTTTTTTTTCTTCTATAGTCAGCTCTAAGTTTTTTATTGTCTCTTCTTTGTATTGTATTGTTTCTAAAAGTCTTTTACTTTGTTCATTAAATTCAAGAGTTTTGGATTGCAGTTGTGTTTGCAAATCTTGAACTTCTTTTTCTAATTTTTGAATTAAATTTGTTTGTGTCTTCTGAGTCTCCTCAAGTTCTTTTATAGTATCTTCTTTTTCTTTGATTTCTTGCTTTAATCTTGTCTCTTCTACTTGGAATGTTTGTCTTGATTCTTCAAATTCTTTTCGAAGTAGTTCTAATTCATTTTCTAACGATAAAACCTTGTCTTTTAGCTCTGCTTTTTCTTTTTGCTCTTGGTCCAAGTTCTTTTGCAGGGTTTGGATTTCGTTTTCTTTGTTTTTTACGATATCTCGTAGATTTTGAATCTCCGACTGGAATTTTTTTCTTTGATCTTCCCACTCTTGATTTTGTTTTTCGATTTGACTTTGGAATTTCTCTTCTTGTTCTTTCTGAGCTCTTTTTAGGTTTTCATAGGTTCTTTTGTGTTTACTTTCGATTTCTTCTTTTTCTTTTTCAAAGTGGCTTCGGAGCTCCAAAACAAAATTTTGGAAATAATCTTTCAAAAACAAAGTAGAATATTTGATTGTCCATTGTTTTATCACTTGCTGATCTTTTTTGGTAATTTTTGGTTTTTTCTCTGTCGAAAGTATCAAATAGATTGCTTCATCTTCAGAAAAAAAAGAAACATCAATCAAAATTCTAAAAGATGACTCAGACAACTCCGAACTTAAAATGTTTTGAATTTCTTCATTTGAAAGCAAAACAAGGGGTCCAGTCTGTGTTTTTGTTTTTAAAGATTTGACTTGACTAGATTCAAATCCATCAGACAAATTTTGAGCTTCAAAACGATTTTTCCACTGATAGATTTTGATGAACTCATAATTAGTATTCGCATAGAATAAATAAATTTCTTTGAATGTTTGTTGTAATTCTGTTATTAAATCATCAAGTCTTACAAAGTCTTTTTTTAAAAGTTTTTCAAAAATTTGTATAGAATTGGGTTCTTTTTTAGTTAGGGTTTTAATGTTTTTTTTTGGTTCTTTTTTCTCTTTCGTTTTCTTTGTTGGCATTTTACTTCATCACACTTTTAGTAAAGGTTTTCAAAACGAAATCCCAAACTCCTTCTGGCAGTAGATTTTTTAAATTTAAGTAAAATCCTGCGTCAACACCAATTAAGTAGTGTGGTGGCAAATTCTCTCTTTGGATTAAATTCATAATTTTTTTTGCAGCAGTTTCTGCACTTGTTGCATAGTTAGGATACCTTCCTAATTGTTGCTTAATTTTTTGATTTAGTTTGTAGTATGGTGATGTTTTGTGATCTATTTCAGCACTCAATTTCATGTTATCTTTGAAATCTGTCCTAACCAATCCAGGTTCTACCGAACAAACTTGGATTCCGAAAGGCGATACTTCATATCGTAAAGCTTCAGACAAAGCCACTAATGCATGTTTTGCTGAACAATAGGCTGACCCAGTTGGTATTGTGACTCTTCCCAGTATTGAAGCAATGTTGATAATTTTTCCTGATTGTTGATTCCTCATAATTGGTAAAACAAGCTTAATCCACACCATTGGAGCAAAAAAGTTCGTTTCAAATTGATCCCGGATCTCTTTTTCATCAAGTTCTTCTAAAGGACCATACAAACCATATCCAGCATTGTTCACCAAAACATCTATGCGATTGTGTTTAAAATAGATTTGATTTATAAGTTCTTTTGTTTTGGTGAAGTTTCTCACATCCATTGGAACGATATGCAAATTTTCTTTTCTCGAAAACTGATATTGCTCCATGTTCTTTTGAAACTTCACCTCATTCCGCAAAATACCATAAACGATAAAATCATGATTAGCCAAATAATTTGCCAAAAAAAAGCCAATTCCCGAAGAAACGCCCGTAACTATAGCAATCTGAGGTGAGTTCATACTGCCTAAAAAAAAATTCTTAGAAACCCAGTAAATCAAAATCATTTTTAACTTTACTTTACAAGTATTAAATTTAGTTTGGAATCGAGAAAAACACCCTATTCATCAATGATGGGGGCTTAGCTCAGCTGGGAGAGCATCTGCCTTGCACGCAGAAGGTCATCGGTTCGAATCCGATAGCCTCCATTTTTTTTAATTGACATATAAAAAAAATCAAGTTTCGTTTCAAATTAGATGAATATTCACAGATTTAAGAAGATTCTAAAAGAAGTTCTAATAAGATCCTGCACAACAGAGCAATTAACGTATATAGGAAGAGAAGCCGATCCAAATTTCAATTTACGAGAACAATCTGGATATGGTCCTCATGTAGTAATCCCAAAACAAGTAGCAGCAGACATTGTTTTAGAATATTTTGATAGTGAATATGAAATCCTCAACTTTGTTTCTACCTTACTTCAATATGAAGGGAAAGGGATCAGCGGTGGAGCTTATTCTTTAAGGGAAAAACACAAAATCCATAAATTTTTAGAAGAAGAAGGTTTATACTATGATGAAAATCTAAGAAAATTCATTTCCATCAAAGATCGCAAAAAAGAAGACTGGGGAGTTTTAGAAGATGGCACAGAATATCGTTTGTCATTATTTGTGATCGATGTTGTATCGAGTTCAGAACTAATCAAAACTAACGTCAAAATTGACATAGAAAATACGTTGATCCAGTTTCATAATTTTGTTCAAAATATCATAGAACTTTATGATGGAAGGATTTGGCAGTGGCATGGTGATGGTGGATTGATTGCTTTCTTACATGAAAGCGGGATATCAAAAGCCATACGAGCTGGGCTACAAATCATTTATCAATTGCCTATTTTTAATCTGACTAAAAACCAACTTCGATGGGAAAACCAAATTTCTGTTCGTATTGCAATCCATTTTGGCTCTGCTATTTATCGAAAAAACTTAGAACTAACAACAAGCGAAGATATAGAACTGACAAAATACTTAGAGCATTATTATGGTTCATTGAATGCTATCATAATAACTGAGAGTGCGTTCAACTTAGCTGAGAATGAATTAAAAAAATTTTTCAAACTTACAGATTTAAGTTATAAAAATCAAGCTTTATGGATTACAAAATTAATTTGAGAGATGAATATGAATGTCTATATTTTTGATTACGATTTAGCAATTCATGACTTTTATCGAAACTTTTTTAAAAATGAATTTCGCAATGTTTTGCTAAAATTTTTTTTCAATAAAGAAACACTTTTGAATGAAATCAATGTAAATCCTCCTGACTTGATTATTTTAGAATGCGACATAGAAAATCCTTTTGATCTTTTTGAAAATCTTCGAAAAAAAAACTTGCTGTTTATTGTTGTCTCAAGGCTCTTCTCAGAAAGGATCATAGTTGAATCCCTGAAAAGTGGTGCTTACGATTATATATACAAATCCAATCTTAAATATGACTATCTTAAATTTGTATTAGCAAGGGCATTTTTAGATCTTCCACGTTGGAAGAAAATACTCAATTTTGCCGAAAACACAGAATATTTACCCGAATTCAATAACTACAACTCGAAGCTAAAACAAATAACATTCGATTCCCGTTTTTACGAAAAATGGAGTCTACCTTTACCAAAATTTTACGAAGGCAATTCTTATGTTCTTAATTTTTTAACAGTTCGCCTTCCTTTCTCTTACAATGCAAGTTTATTCCTAACCACAGAAGAGGAATTTCAAAAGCTTCATCAAAATTTTTTATTTGAATTTGCAGAAATCTGTAAAAACTTCAACTCCGAGGTTTGGATTAAAAAAAACGACTCATTTACATCCGTCTATCACAAAGATAATTATTTAGAACCTATCCTTACGTTTCTTCACATCTATGCCAAATTTATTGATATTTTGAGCAAAAATGAAATTGAAAAATTACGTCTCATATGTGCCATCGAGCAGGGAAGTGTTACTTATACAGAAAAAAAAGAAAACATCTATTGCGAAGCCATCAATCTTACTTATCATATCGTCGAGAAATTCGAAAGCACTTATAAATTATACATAACCCAAACCATCTATGATGGACTAAATCAAAGAGCAAAACAATACTTCTTCAAAGAAAGTCAAATGTTTGAAGGAAGAATCATTTATCATTTTGATTACATTTCATAAAAGAATTAAAAAAAATTCCAAAATTTACTTCTCTGTAAAGAAGGTTTAAAATTTTTTGTATTTTTGTATTGATGAAACAGATATAAAAGCAAATTAATATGTCCAAATTCGAGGAAAAAACTAGTGATTATGCAGTAGATTACGATTGGAATAAGGCTGTTGAAAAAATCAATTTCGCTTTTCAACCAATTGTGGATTTGAGAGCGAAAAGAATTTTTGGTTTTGAGGCTTTATTGAGAAACTACCAAGAAGCTGGATTTCAGAGCATTTTTCAATTTTTTGATGTAGCCTTCCAAGAAAAAGTTCTTTATGGTATTGATCTCCTTTTGAGGGAAAAATTACTCTCTTTGTTCGTTCAGTTTCCTGATTACCGAAAGCGCAGACTTTTTTACAATATAGATAACCGAATTTTGGAAATGCCTAACTTTGAGTCTGGAAACACAGTAAAACTTTTGAAAAAATATAATCTACCTAACTCGACTCTTATTTTTGAAATTTCAGAAAGGTTTCCTTTTCATTCCTACGAAAACTTGTCTAAAATTATTTATAACTATAAAAACCAGGAGTTTAAGATTGCGATTGATGATTTTGGGATTGGTTATTCAAGTCTGAAGTTAATTTACTCAGCTGAACCAGAGATCCTAAAGTTGGATCGTTTCTTTGTTTCAAATATCCATAAGGATCTTAGAAAAAAACTATTTGTAGAACAAATCGTTCATTTAGCTCACCTCATAGGTGGACGTGTAATAGCAGAAGGAGTTGAAACCAAAGAAGAACTAATTACTTGTATGAAAATTGGAATCGATCTAGCACAAGGACATTATATTGCACCTCCTTTTTTTATTGAAGAATATAATGAAATTTTGCCAACAATAGAAGCTCTTTTTCACGAAATCAATGTTCTTTATGATCCTTTTATTACTGATAATGAATTCCTCATAAAGGAAATCCATATAGAAGCAATACCTCCCATCAAAAACACATCAAGAAAAGATGAAGTTCTAGAACATTTACAAAATTATTCGAAATACTCCCTCTTTCCTGTTGTAAATGAGCATGATGAACCAGAAGGTATACTTTACGAAAAAGAATTGAAAAGACACTTTTTATCTACAGATAACTTTTCTCATCATACTCTAAAAGAACTAATGAAAAAGACGTATGTATTAGATTCTAAAATTGATTTATTTCAATTTTTAGAAACGCTAAGTCTAGATGAAGACCTACAAGATCAAAACTTTTTTGAAATCATCATAACAGAAAATGGAGTCTACAAAGGGGTCATCACTGCAGAAAATCTTCTGAAGTACGTATTTCGAAAACAACTCCTTGTTGCTAAAGAAACCAATCCATTGACTCAGCTCCCAGGAAGTAGTGCAATTAAAAGATTTATTAACACTCACAAAAATTTTATAGATGTCATGAGTATTGCTTATATAGATATTCAAAATTTCAAAAATTTCAATGAAGCTTTTGGTTTCGATGAAAGCGATAAACTCATTTCTTATTTGGGCACTCTTCTAAAAAACACCTTTAGAGATAAACATGTCTACTTTCTTGGACACATTGAAAGTGATGATTTTATCGTATTTACTAAATACAAATCCTTTTTCCACATTTTGAAATCTCTAAGAAAAATTCAAAAAGAGTTTGATAAGCATATAAAAAATTCATTACCAAAAGAAATCATACACAATGGTTTCTTCACTTATACAAATCGTTTCGGATTTTTACAAAAATCAGAACTTCCAAAATTATCAGTGGGTGTTTTGTATTTTCAAAACCAAAAAGAACTACCTGTTGATGAACTTTTTCTAATGATTAATGATTTAAAATACCAATCCAAAGATCAAACACAAAGAAGTATTTTCTATAAAGTCTATTAATTTCTGATTAAAGATTTAAAATTTGCTTTAAATTCAAACCTCTTTTTAAAAAACCGAAAAACATAAATAATGAGTTTACTACAACAGAAGGTTTTAGTTGTAGATCGAGGTAGTAAAAATTATAAAGGAATTTTGATTGAGTTTAGCTGGGGAAATTTTAAAATTCTTCAGAAAGAAATCTTGCCCTTTCAAAATGAGATTGCATCAATTAACGAAGAACACCAAAAACCTATTTGGGAATACAACCTCATTCGCTATCTGGAAACTTTGTTTCCTCAAGAGAAAGAGCTAATTCTGTTACTCAATGAGGAAGAAGTTTTCGTTCGAAAACTTACAATTCCCGCAGAGAAAGAAGAAGTAGTACTTCAAGTTTTAGAAAATGAAATCGAGGCTTATATTCCAGTAGCTTTGGAAGAGGTTCAAGTTTTAGGTATCACTACAAAAATAGAAAAAGACGAAGCAAAGGTTTTAGGTTTCGCTGTAAAAAACGAAATCATTGAGTCATACATAAACTCAATGCATTCTATTGGTATAAATCCCAAGATGCTGGGTTTGGAAAGCTTAGCCTTATCAAGTGCTTTGGAACTCCTAATCGATAAAGATTACACAAGAAAAACGATTTTACAATTAGATATTGGTTATTCGAAAACAATTATAAATATTCTCGATAATGGTAAACTTTCATATACAAGGCAAATTCCTTTTGGTGTGAGAAGTCTGTTGAATGTGCTTGAACCCCATTTTGAAAAACAACCAAATGAAGTAGAAAAATTCCTTTTTGAAAATTTCGATAAACTTATCAATAAAGAATCTATTGAAGAAATAAAGAGCCAAAAAGATATCGAAGAAATTCAAAAAAATCTCTACGAAGAATGGGATTTTTTTATTCAAGAAGTCAAAAGAACTCTCTATGCAGCTGAAGTAGAATTGATTTCATATTCTTATCTTTCGGGAGGTGGTTCTCTTATTCAAGGTATTCAAGAAATCTTAGAACGGGATTTGAACATCCAAATGCGTAGATACCAAATCACCTTAGGTGATGATCCCATTGAAACTTGGATAATTGCCATCGGGGGATTTCTTCACTTTCGAAAGAGCCAAAGCCAAAAGGAAAAAATTGATTTTTTAAACACACCCTTAGGAAAAAGTCTTAAAAAAGGGGAAATACGCATAGAGGTGTTTTACCTTCCCATATCATTTTTTGGAATAGCAATTATTATTTTTTTGATTTCGTTTATTTTGAAGATACTTTTGGATCAACGTCAATCGAGGTTCTATGAGAGTCAGATTCGAGAAGTAGCTCAGACTATCCCTGATGTGGGAAATGTTCCCAATCCCGTTCAGCGGGCAAAAAAGGTCTGCGAAGAAAAACTAAATTACTGGAAAAATATAACGATTGGTATCAAATTTTTAGAAATAATAAAAGAAATCGAGAATCATATGCTTTCTCCTGAGATAGCTCGATTGGAATTCAAAAGTCTTCGTTACACTGAAGATCAAATTAACTTAGAACTTATAGTTGACAACATAGCAAATGTAGTAAAAGTTCAAGAAGAACTTCAGAAAAGTAGGATGTTTTCCATGGTAGAGGTAGTAAGAAGAGATTTGATCGCTGGACAGAAGGTTCGATTAGAATTGAGTCTTAAAATCAAACAACAAGACACGAAATTAGAAATAGACTGTAAATAAAAATGTGGAATAGACTCAGTCCGCGAGAAAAGTTATTACTTGTTATCGTTGTAATTATTCTTTTCATTCTGGGACTGGCATTTGTTTTTCAAATCATAATCAAAAAACAACAAGAAATTGAAAGCAGCATTGAAAAAAAAAGAAAGGATTTACAAACTTTAGTAAGGCTAAAAAACCAAATCTCAGCTATTCCCAAAATTCCTGATATTCCCGATAAAAATGAACTTTTAACTATCATTACTCAAAAGCTTCAAGAAAAACAAATCACTCCCAATAGCATTCGGGACCGAGAAGAAAAAACAGGAAAAACAAAAACCAAAACCATTTTTGTTGATATGAGTTTCAATGGTATTGCCCTTCCGCCTTTCTGGGAGTTTCTTTATGAAATAGAATACCAACAAAGAGGAGTCAAAATCAAGGAATTAGTGATAAGAAAACCTTTACCGGGAAGAGATATCTTTGATGTTCGCCTCACCCTATATGTAGAAAAAATGGAGTGAATTGATGGAACAAACTGAACAAATAGAACAAAAAGAAGAAGAAACTCCCCCCGAAGAAGAACTAAAAGAAGTTCGTATCACCACTACTCAGAAGTTCATTTTGATTTTTGTAGGTGTTTTTTCTTTTTTGGTTTTTACGTTGTTGCTTCTTCCTTATTCTGCTTTGATTCGATATGCTTTATTAACATTTATCAAGGAAATAAAAATTGATTACGTAGAATTAAAGCTGGGGATTTTTTCTCCTATTGTATTGAAGGACTTTTATATTACTAATGAAAAAAACTTTACTTTAACTGGAGATGAAGCACAACTCAAGTTAAATATTTGGAAACTTCTTGGTAAAAAAATCCAAGGCAATCTTTTAGTTCAAAATGGTCAAATCAAGATAGAAAATATAGAACTCAACTTAAAAAACGCAAGGATTCAAGCACTTTTCGAAAACTCCTTTGATGAACCCCTCAACCAGTGGAAAGGAAGTATAGAAGCCAAAACAAGGGAAATCCAATTCAAAGAACTCATGGGGCAATTCAAAAATCTACCCATTCCTGATGAACAAAAAGTATTCAGAAATGTTAACCTTCAAATCAAAATGGACAAAGGAAGTTTTTCTATCCCGAAATCGAATATCGATAATCCTTTATTCAAAATTAGCCTCCAAGGAAGTGGCAATCTTGCGAATGACTTGGCAAATAGTATAATAGATGCAAGAATTTGTTTAAATCCAAACCCTAACTTAGAAGAAATTAATCCCTCTATTTATGGTTTTTATCTTACTTTGGGGGGAAGTATGGGGGGTGAGTGGTGTGCTAAAATTCAAGGAACTATTTCCAATCCAAAATTACAAAATTGATTTATGAAAATATTTTATAAATTTTTTATAGTAATTTATTTATCCTTAAGCTTTTCTTTGGATTCGCAATCACCGATAAGATATGCTATTTACGGAATCATTCCAGGGTTAGGACAGGCTTTATTGGGGAATTATCTTGATGCTGCAATTCAATTTACTTTATTTGGAGGATTTCTTTACGGTGCAAGGGAAATGGCAAAACGAAAAGACTATGTTGTTGATAGTTATATTGATTTTGATTTAAAAGAAGCAATTTATTCTGATTACTATCGAAGATATATACTTCCTAATATTTATCCACCCACAAATCCAAGAATAGCCATTTTACGAAAAAATCTTCAATTGCTCAAGGATGGAAAATGGTTCGAAATCAATCCTTTAATTGAATATGGTAATTATGAGAGGAAAACCTATGCAAGCACAGGCAGTGAATTGTTATTTCAGTCGGCTCAGCATGTTTGGTTCTATTCTATATATTCCTCATATCGTGACGCTGGAGGAATAGGAAGTTATCATAAAGAAAACTATTTGGATTTGGTGGTCGCACCTTTCCAATGGCGATACTTGAATAATTTTTATTTTTGGATTCCTATTGGAGTATTGGGTTCAATCATTGCCTATAATACCACAAATCCCCCGAAAAATCCAACATACACACTTCTATACCCCGGGATGAAGAAAAACGGATACATGAATTTTTATTCTACGGTTTTGAGTTTTAATGCTGCCGTAAGTGAAGAAGCTTTTTTTCGTGGGTTTCTCAATCACTACATTATCCAAGAAACGAATTTTGAAGTCGGCTTAGTAAGTTCTTCCCTTATTTTTGGTTTAGCTCATTATTACAACGGTATTGGAAATGTATTTGTTGCCACGATTATGGGGGTTTATTTAGGATACCTTCATTACAAGAATAACTGGGATTTTCGTCAATCTATAGCAATTCATTTTTGGTGGAACATGCTCATACTCCTTAATCAAATTCGTTATATGAAAGAAGATAGAAACGTTTTGCGAGAAGAAAGGGATGTTTACTTTATGCCTGTTTATTATCAAGTGAAATTTTGAGCTCATGAAAAAATTCATGATTTTGTTCTTTTCTTTTGGTTTTAGTTTTTGTCTTGATGTTGATACAAATGTTATTTCACAAAAGAAAGCTTACGAAGAGTTTTTGATTGCATACCTTTACAAAGCGAGTATTTGCCAAACTGAACCGGGTTATTTTTTGATCTTACCAGAAAAAGTTCCTCGAAGATGGTTTGAATCCTGTTTATTTACCATCATTCGTTCGGAATGTCCTTTTGTTGATTATCCATTGATTTGTGGCAAAATCTACGAAAAACCTTACGAATAGCCAAAAAATGCTTCTTTATAATTGACATATTTATAATTTAAGATATATTATGTAATTTGAACCATACCACATCAAGTTCCAGGGGGTGCTCCATACTCTTTTGCTATGGGGCTGAGATTATACCCTTTGAACCTGATGCAGGTAATGCTGCCGTAGGGAGTGGAACTATGAACAAACCCATCACCAAAAAATTTGAAATCACAAGAGAACCGTTTCCTAATTCCAGAAAAATTTATGTTTCAGGATCACGTGAAGACATCAAAGTAGGGATGCGAGAGATACAGCTCTCACCCACAAGAACAAGAGAAGGAAAGCTAATTCCCAATGAGTCTGTCATTGTGTACGATACTTCTGGTCCTTACACCGATCCAGTAATCGAGATTGACATTAACAAGGGACTTCCTGAACTTCGAGAAAGGTGGATAGAAGAAAGAAACGATACAGAGATTATACGATATGACGGGGTACTACGAAAACGAAGGATTCGTAAAGCCAAAAAAGGCATGAATGTAACTCAAATGCACTATGCAAGAAAAGGTATCATAACCCCTGAAATGGAATACATTGCCATTCGCGAAAATATGGCAAGGGAGCTTCTTTGGGAAAAATTTGGATACAACCCCAAAATCCTTCCATCTGGATTGCCTGAATACGTCACCCCTGAGTTTGTAAGAAAGGAAGTAGCAGCAGGACGCGCCATCATCCCTGCCAACATCAATCATCCCGAAACTGAACCCATGATTATTGGAAGAAATTTCCTAGTAAAAATCAATGCAAACATTGGGAACTCAGCCATTCGTTCCTCCATTGAAGAAGAGGTAGAAAAGTTGGTTTGGGCAATCCGATGGGGAGCTGATACAGTGATGGATTTATCAACAGGAAAAAATATCTACGAAACACGAGAGTGGATTCTTCGAAATTCACCTGTTCCGATTGGAACTGTGCCTATCTATCAAGCATTAGAAAAAGTCGGAGGAATCCCCGAAGAACTAAGTTGGGAGGTTTTTCGAGATACTCTTATTGAACAAGCAGAACAAGGAGTGGATTACTTTACCATTCATGCAGGCGTTCTTTTACGCTACATTCCTTTGACAATGAATCGTATGACGGGTATTGTTTCTCGGGGTGGTTCTATCATTGCGAAGTGGTGTTTGGCTCATCATAAAGAGAATTTCCTATATACTCACTTTGAAGAAATCTGCGAAATCCTCAAAACTTATGATGTGGCAATTTCTTTAGGAGATGGTTTACGTCCCGGAAGTATTTATGATGCCAATGACGAAGCTCAATTTGCTGAACTCAAAACATTAGGAGAATTAACGAGAATTGCATGGAAACACGATGTGCAAGTCATGATCGAAGGACCAGGTCACATTCCGCTTCACTTAATAGAAGAAAATATGAGAAGAGAAGAAGAAGAATGTTTCCATGCGCCTTTTTATACCTTAGGTCCTTTAGTAATTGATATTGCTCCCGGGTATGATCACATTGCTTCTGCGATTGGAGCTGCCAACATAGGAGCTATGGGAACCGCCATGCTTTGCTATGTGACTCCAAAAGAACACTTAGGATTACCGAACAAAGAAGATGTGAAACAAGGTGTGATTGCTTATAAAATCGCTGCTCATGCCGCTGACATTGCAAAGGGACATAAACAAGCTATCTTGAGGGATCATGCTATATCAAAAGCAAGGTTTGAATTTCGTTGGAATGATCAGTTCAATCTTTCGCTTGATCCTTACACTGCCAGAGAATACCATGATGAATCTCTACCAGCGGAGGGGGCAAAATTGGCTCATTTTTGTTCCATGTGTGGACCCAAGTTTTGCTCAATGAAAATCACAGAAGAACTCAGAGAATATGCCAAAGAAAAAAACCTCACAGAATTAGAAGCCATCGAAGAAGGCATGAAAGAAAAAGCCGAAGAATTTCTCAAAAAAGGACAAGAAATCTACGTGTAAACACATTCGAATAAAGTTTTTTCTCAACAAAACAAAAGTTTGAGTAAAATGATTTTACATTAACTCAAACTTTTTTTTTGCTTCGAAAACCCGACTCCTTCAACCCATCAGAATGAAACCTACAAGTGTGTATTGTAGAAACTTATTGATTTGACATGAGAGATTTTTCTTTTTTTAAGTTAAAAAAATGAAATCTAACTTCAAAGAAAAATTCAACAACGTTATTGACTCTAAAATTTCTTTTGTCAAAAAATCATAGAACAAGCCAAGGCAAAATCTATGGAAACCTTAGAAACCAAACAAGAATCTAGGAAAGAACGTAAAAGCGACATCATACACCTGCATGAAATTGCTCAAGACTTCATCAAAGTCACAGACACGGTTGCAAGGGGTATATACGAGCTCTCCGGGAAAGGACAAAAAGAGAAGGCAGACCAAATCGCAGCTCAAATCATGGAAGAAACCTTAAATTCCCTTCCCTACAAAATACAAGTTTTGATAGGGGAAGGAGAAAAAGATCACTCAGGCTACGGTGGACATAGGAAAATACTAGGAATTCCCTACAAAGAAATGTTGGATTTAGAAGCCGTGATTGATCCTTTAGAATGCACCTCAAATTTTGCAAAGGGTTTGCCTGATTCCATGTCGGTTCTACTTATCGCCGAGAAAGATACCATACAAGCTGTCCCAAAAACATACATGAAGCAACTACTTTTACCTAAAGAAGTAAGGGATTTGGGGAAACTTTTATTCATGGAGGATAAATTCCAAGAATTAGATACAGAACACCAAGAACTGATAAAAAAATATTTCTATATCGATATCGATAAAGAGGGAACTTCTAAAATTCACATCAAAAAAGAACTTTTAGATGCTGATCCAAAAGAGATACTCATGTTAACTGCGTTGGCGTTACATCGAGACATTTCTGATCTTACTGTGGTTGTGCAGGATCGTCCTCGACACAGCGAATTGATTGATAGGATTCGTGAGCTCGGAGCTGGGGTTGCCTTGATTGACTCAGGGAGTATATCAGCATCAGCAGAAATCATAGTCCGAAAAGAAGGAAGGATGAATTTACTGATAGGAATTTATGGAGCTCCAGAAGGATTAATTCAAGCCTTTATGGCAAAATCCACTCACTCCATTTTTTTGGGAAGAATCCAACCCCATAATGAAAAAACAGAAATAGAAGCCGAAGAGTTAGGAATTTTAAATCAAACCTTAAACGAAGATGAGTGGATAAAAGGAGAAGCCATCCTCATTATGACGGGGATACATTCTTCGATTTGGTTGCCTGGCATAAGAAAGGTCCCAAAAAAGAAAGTCAATCAAAAACAAGTATCCAATAGATCTTCTGGTCTTCCGGAAGCTCCCAAAGGGAAAAATCATCGGCTTATGGTTTCAACGGTTATATGGACCATCAATAACGTCATGCTCGTGGAATTAGAAGACGGCGATTTTCGAAGAAAAGAAATCATTTTTCAATGATACAATCACTTTTGAAAAAACTTTTGGATTTTGCTTCTTCTTCGATGTTTCAAGCCCTTGTCTTATTTTTTTCCCGTTCTTTTCATTCACTTTCGTCATTGATATTTTCTTTTATAGTAGGAAGGCTTCTCACCATTGAAGAACATGGACTTTATAGCCAGTATTTAGCAAGGATGGTGATTTTCCAAGCAATACTGGAGACGGGTTTACAATATTCCCTCATACGATACTTATCTCCAGCCATATCTGAGCAAAAAGAAAGCCAAATCCATCAACTCTTAGCAGCCTCAATTAAAATCAAAATTTATTCCTTCATAGTGGTTTTTGTTCTTGTGGTTTATTGGACCCTTGAGAATTTTCTTTATAACTTCTTTCACGTTTCATCAGGATTTTTCCCTTTGACTTCGACACCGTATCAGATCACGAATGCTTGGTTAGTGTTTTTGTCAGCACTGGGAATGTCGTTTTTTTCGTATTTTGATGCGTTGTTAGTCTCCCACAAAAACTACAGAACCCTTTCTTTTTGGATACCTTTGACGGGTCTATCAAGAATACTTTTACTTTTTTTGTTTTTCTTTTGGAATCAAGGGTATTTGGAGATCAAGCATGTGCTTTTTAGCTTCATGGCTGGGACGTTTTTCCCGTGGTTATTCTATTTTCTTTTCTTTGATGCAAAAAAATTCTTTTTTCCAGTTCAAAAGATCAAAATCCAATTCTGGACCAGAAAACTAATTAGATACAATCTTTGGATTTTGTTTGCTTCGTTTTTTGCAATGCTCTCTGATTGGATGGAAATTTTGATGCTGACTCAAGTTCGAGATGCAGGATTGTTTAATGCTGCAAGAACCCCCACACAAGGAATTGTGATTTTGCTTTCAACCATGCAATCGATAATGCTTCCCACTATGAGTCGATTTCAAAATCCTGATGAATATAAGCAATATTTTAAAAAAATTTATAAATATGTATTACTATTATTTTTTCTCTTGCTTCCTCTTGTATATGTTGGCGAGTGGTTTATTACTCTTTGGTATGGAGATGAATACTACCAAGCTGTAAATGTTTTTTGGGTGATCTATCCTTCTTTTCTTCTTCGCTTGTTTTTTGCTCCTTTAGGAACAGCTTTATTTTCTTTGGATCAAACTGTTTTGATTGCCATCGAAGCATTTTTGAGGATGCTTGGAAGTTTTTTGTTCAATTGGATACTCATACCTCAATTTGGAATCATGGGTGCTGCTTATTCTACATTGTTTTCCCAATTCTTTGGGTGGTTTTTTTTGATTTTTTTATTTACTCACTATTTCAAAAAAGGAAAATTTCCTGAGTTCATGGAAAAGATAAAAACCATATGATTGACTCTCGTCCATCCCAAGTTGATCCGTTGTATAACAAATTTCAAAACAAGAATTTTTTAGAAAGGGTGTTTTTCGCTTTTTTGGCTACGTACTTTCGCAGATTTCTTCAAAAAGAAGCTTATCTTAGAAACTCAATCCTTTTGATTGTTGTTTTAGTGTTTCTTATTCCGCTTTTGGTGGCATTTTCGTTTGCCGATCCATTTCTCGTTTGGTTTGTAGAAGACTACGAAAAACCTTCCATCATTTATGGCTACAATAGTAAAGGAGAAGTTGTTCCCATAGCTGAGTTTTATTCCCAAAATCGAAAGATCATCGAACTCACAGAAGATGATTTTGAAAATCTCAATGTAGTAAAAACCTTCATAGCCGCGGAAGACATCCGATTTCGTGAGCACTTCGGAATCGACATACCCGGTATCATACGAGCTCTGATCATCAACCTCATAGCTGGAGAAATCAAAGAGGGAGCTTCTACTCTGACTCAACAAACAGCTAGGTTACGTTTTTTGAGCCGAGAACGAACCATCATTCGCAAACTACGAGAAGTAAGTCTTTCGTTTTTTTTAGAACTCAAATACCCAAAATACAAAATCTTAGAAATCTACTTTAACGAAGTTCCTCTGGGTCACGGAACTTTAGGTATTGAGTCAGCCTCTCAGTTTTACTTTAACAAAAATTTTCGGGAGCTCACCATTGGTGAGGCATCGGTGTTATCTTCGTTGACCACCAGTCCTAATAACTACAGCCCATTGAAGAACCCGATGAAGTCCATTTCGAAAATGCAGGTCACTTTTAAGCGACTTGTAGAAAATGGCGAAATTTCTATCAGAGATGCTGAAAGAGAATACAAAAACATTGTTCAAAATTACATCCTGACGTTGAATCGTTATCCTGATGAGAGCTCTTTTACGAAGCGATTGGATTTGTTTCCTTACGCCTCAAACTATGTGCTTACTTTACTACCAAGTGAAATCAAAAATAACCTCAATACGGGAGGATATCGCATCTACACAACATTAAACGTAGAAAAGCAAATCGCAGCAGAAAAGGCATTACAGGGTTGGCTCAAACAACTCAACGAAATCCGAAATCCCCATCGAAAACCTTTCACTCAATACGAAATTTTCGATGAACGTTATCAAGAAATCTATCCTCTCTTAAAGCAACTCTTTGGCATTGCAGATTTTAAATTTCGTATTAGCAAAAAACAAAGGGATTTTGAACAAAAATATCTAAAAGAAAACAAAGAAGACTTGATTTTACTGAATTATCTATTTGGAGAACGAAATATCGTGAATGCATTAGAAAACAAATTAAAAGAAAGCATTGATACTCAAACCCTCAAACCAGAAATCATCGAAGGTGCTTTGATTTCCATCAATCCCAACAATGGAAAGATAGAAGCAGTCGTAGGGGGTTCAAAATTTATACCCGCAAACCAGCTCTTACGTTTTTTGTCAAAACGACAGCCCGGCAGTGCGTTAAAGCCTTTAATTTACGCATCAGCCATGGAATATTCTTATCGAAATCCTGAGGACAAAGAAAGAAACTTCACGGCTGCTACAGTTTTAGATGATAGTCCCATCACTTTCATCGATTCGGATCTGTCGGAATACGAACCTGATAATTTTGGTGGAACGTTTCAAGGTCCTATGCGTATTCGAGAAGCACTGGTTCAATCCAAAAACACGATTGCTGTGCAGAGCTACATCAAAATGGGACCAGACGTCATCAATGGGTATTTAGAAAAACTCCTACAACTCCCGAAAGGAAAACTACCACGAGAAGCAGCGATTGCTCTGGGCTCCTATGATGTATCACCCTTGCAACTTGCTACTGCTTACACTGTTTTTCCACGAAATGGAAGCATGATCACCCCCTTCTTTATCGAAAAGATCACAGTGGAAAAAAACAAAGAAGTAAAGTTAGTTTACCAAGCTCCACCCCCTGAGGTGATAAACATTTTTTCTCCAGAAACTATGTTTATTTTGAAAGATATTTTGAAAGAAGCCGTTCAAAAAGGAACAGGAAGAGCTGCATATATCCCTAATGTTCCTGTTTATGGTAAAACTGGAACATCAAATCGATTTACGAATGCTTGGTTTGTAGGTATGACGCCTGATAGCGTCACGGTGATTTATATTGGATATGATAATAACAAATCTTTGGGTCAGGGTTCTACTGGAGGAAGCTTAGCAGCACCTGTTTGGAGGAACTTTTTCGTTAATTATATCAATCAAACGAAGTTCCCGAAGTACGAAAACGAACCTATTCCCAATAACGTGATTAAAAAATCTGTTTGCTCGTTAACAGGAAAAAATCCGACAAAACATTGTGATACCATTGAAGAATACTTCATCATTGGAACTGAACCAAAAGAAATCTGTGAGGTTCATTCATCTAACTTAAAAGAAATGAAAAATCCCATTACAGAAATCCCCAAATTGGATTTGAAAATTGAGTTAGAATGATATGAAGTATTGTAGCAATTGTGGACATCCTGTTATTCGAATGACTCCCCCCGGTGATCACGTTGAAAGATACGTTTGTTTGAACTGTAATACCATACATTACGAAAATCCCAAGATTATCGTTGGAACCATTCCCATTTATGAAGAGAAAATTTTGCTTTGTAAAAGAGCAATTGATCCTCAATTTGGCAAATGGACCATACCAGCAGGATTCTTAGAACTTGGAGAAACCGTCGAAGAAGGAGCTCTTCGAGAGACCCTTGAAGAAGCAAATGCCCGAGTTGAGATCATAAAACTCCAAGCAGTTTATAGTATTCCTAAAATTAGCCAAGTTTATTTACTTTTTTTGGCAAGACTACTAGATTTGGATTTTCATCCCGGACCTGAGACTTTAATTACACAACTTTTTTCTATTGATGAGATCCCGTGGGATGAAATCGCATTTACATCAGTTAAGTATGCTTTAAAAACCTACATCGAGGATAAAAAAAAGAGTCGACTTGATTATACCCACTTGGGAATTTACCCCAATCATTCATGAATTCTTTTGACATTTTCGAGTTTGATCGAACTATTCGAAAGGAAAGTGTTTCGATTTCCTTACCACAAGATCATCAACACGATGAGATTTCTGAAGATAAATTTTATATTGTCCAAAATAAAAAAGAACTCCATCAAGCAATGAATTCACTGATAGCTCATCGTATACGCTTACATTACGTATATCACAAATTATCGAGTTTATCGAATTCGAGGACTCGATTGCTTCCTCATCAAATCGAAGCTACTCATCGAGTAATACACGCATACAAACCTAGATTTCTTCTCGCTGATGAAGTAGGATTAGGAAAAACAATCGAAGCAGGTCTGATTTTAAAAGAATTAATATTTAGGAAAAATTACAAAAATTTTTTAATAGTTGTGCCAGCACCCCTACAAATCCAATGGCAACAAGAACTCAAAAATAAATTCAATGAAGATTTTGTTATTATCAATAGTAAAAACTTTAGAGATATTTTATCTAAAAAAATTTACAAAATCATAACATCAATAGATTTTATAAAAAATCCAAAGTATTATGAAACTCTATTGAAAATAAAGTGGGATTTGATTATTTTCGATGAAGCTCATAGACTCCGAAGGGATTATAACAAAATCACTCAAGCATACTCTTTTGCAGAGAAAATCTCGAAGACTACGGAGGGTATATTGCTCTTGAGTGCTACACCCTTTCGTGGAAAACTAGAAGAACTTTATTATCTAATAAAGCTAATTGATCCACATCTTCTTGGTCCGGAACATTCTTTTTTTCAAGAATATATAATCTCATCACGTCAAGGAGAGAATATCTCTCATCTTCGTTCTAAGATCGAGAAAATTCTAATTCGAAGGAGAAAAACCGAAGTAGGGGGATTTACGAAAAGGATAGTAAAAACCGTCAAGCTTGATCTTTCTCAAGAAGAAAGGCTTTTCTATGACGAAGTAACGGAATACGTAAAAAAAGAATACAATCTTTCTAAGGAACAACAAAATCGAGCAATTGGCTTTATCATGATTGTTTTTCAAAAATTGTTAGATTCTTCTACAAAAGCCCTGGTGAAGGCTTTAGAAAAGAGAAGGTTTTTGTTAGAAACAAGAATCTATCAAAATCATCGTAAACAAATTGAAGAAGATTGGGATTGGGAAGAGCAAATAGAATACAACGAAAACGAAGATGAACTAGTTGAAAACCTAAGTTATTTTGATCAAAATTCCTATTCCCTCCAAAATCTAAGAAAAGAAATCCTCACGCTATCACGCTTGATTTCGATTGGAAAGAAAATCAAGTTTGATACAAAAGTACAGAAGCTAAAAGAAACAATTGACTTCTTGAAAAAGAATGGTTACAAAAAGTTCGTAATTTTCACCCAATTTCGAACCACACAAGAATATTTGTTAGAGATGTTAAGTTCTTATCGATGTAATATTTTTCATGGGAGTTTAAATCAACAACAAAAAGAAAAAGAAATTCAGGAATTCAAAGAAAAAGGGGAAATTTTGATTTCTACCGAAGCAGGTGGAGAAGGTAGAAATCTTCAGTTTGCAAATGTTTTGATCAATTATGATCTTCCATGGTCACCCCTCAAAATGGAACAAAGGATTGGAAGGATACATCGTTTCGGGCAGAAAAGCGATGTTTTGATTTTGAATTTCTCCACAAGGAATACGGTAGCAGAAAAGGTGCTACATATCTTAGAAAATAAAATTCGGATATTTGAAGAATCCATTGGACCTTCAGATATCCTTCTGGGAACAATCGAAGAAGAAATCAATTTACCTCAATTAGTTATGGATTTTGTCTCGGGGAAAATCCATCAAAAGGAACTTGAGGAAAAAATCGAAAGTCAAATCGAAACCATCAAAAAATCTTACCAACTTCTATCTGAGCTCATATCCCCCAAAGTGATGGATTTTAATTTTGCGGATTACTATAAAATCACAAACCAAGAGAGAGAAGTAGATAACCTTCACATTGAGAAGCTAACAAATCATTATTTATCTGAGAATCCATCCTCATGGAAATTAGAAAAGTTCCAAACAATCAAGAAGCCGAATAAACAGAAAGTTCATATCTATAAGATTCCGAGTCAAGAAAAACTGGCTATCTTTGATGCAGAAATTGCTTTGGAGAATGAACAATTTGAATTTTTGGCGGTTGGACATCCCCTTGTGGATGAAGCTTTAAATTTTTATTTGAATCACCCTCACAAACATGCTATTATCAAACTTCAAGCAGAAACCTTACAAAAAAAAGGGATATTCATTGTTTTTTTGATTACTTATAAAAACAAAGATGTTGTTCTAAGAAAAGAGTTGCTATCGGTTGTTAGTTCTTCAAAAACAAAAAAAGGAGATCATTTTTCGCTTCAAAAAAAATTGGAGCTCGAAGATTTATTTTTGAAAGACTTTGCCAAAAAGTCATATTCTTTTCACCCCATCACAAAATCCGAAAAGGAAAAGCTGATAGGCATTTCTATAAGAGCCAAAGAGTGGCTACAAAAAACCTTACAAGAAGAAAATCCCACTTGGATCGAAGAATTCAAAGACCTGTACAAAAAAGAACAATACAAAATAGAAATTAGTTATGGAAAGAAAATACGAAGTTTAGAAGAAAAAAAGGACATTGAAAAACTCAGATATAAACTCAATCCCACATCCGAACGAAAAGCCGTATTAACAAGAACTGAAAACGCTATCCTTCAAACGAAACTAGAACTCCAACAAAAATTGAATGAACTTAACCAATCTAATTATATACAAACTCAAGTAGAGATCTTCCAAATCTATTGGATCCTTTAAGATTAGATGAGCACAAAAAATATTTGTAAAACTAATCAATTTGTCATACTTAGATAATAAAAAAAATGAATGAAAAAAAATTATTATTAGAAGGCATAAGAGTCTTAGATTTTAGCACGTTGCTTCCTGGTCCTTTGTGCACGTTGTATTTGTCAGAACTTGGGGCTGAAGTCATAAAAGTGGAACATCCTGTCGCTTTTGATGGGACAAGAAAATTGGGAACTACTTTTTCTAATTCGAATCAAAACACTTACTTTTATCTTTTGAATCGAAATAAGAAATCCTTAGCCATCAATTATAAACGAGCTGAAGGAGTAGAAATCCTAAAAAAACTTCTTCCCAAGGTGGATATTCTTGTTGAGGGATTTCGTCCTGGTATGATGGAAAAGATTGGTCTTGGGTATGAAGAAGCTGCAAAAATCAATCCTAAAATTATCTACGTTTCGATTTCTGGTTTTGGAGCTACAAGCATCTATAAAGATTATGCAGGGCATGATGCGAATTACTTGGCAATATCAGGAGTTTTAGATTTGCTTAGTGAAACCAGACCTACTCTTCCTGCCGTTCAAATTGCTGATGTAATGGGAAGTTATAGCGCTTTGGCTCAGATAGGTTTTGCGTTGTATCATCGTGAACGAACAGGTCAAGGGAGCTTTATCGATGTGAGTATAACGAATTCAACATTGCCTGTTGCTATGCTTGCTATTGGGGATCTTTTGGGAAGCAAAACCTATGATAAAAACAAAACACCCTTAGCGGGATTGCTTCCTAATTATCAAGTCTATGAATGTAAAGATAAACGATATATAGTCGTTGCTGCTTTAGAACCTATGTTCCTTCAAGTTTTTTTAAGACTGATTCAAAGAGAAGATTTATGGGAATTAACGATTAATGGTAATTATGAATATGTCAAAAGGGAATTACAAAAATATTTTATCAACAAAACCTATAAAGACTTAGATTTTCTTTTTCAAAATCCGAATAGTTGTGTCTTTCCAATTTTAAAACTTCATGAAGTGATGGAACATCCTCACTTTATACAAACTCAGATGTTCGTTGAAATTAATGACAAAGAAATAGGAATCCTCAAACTTCCAAGAATTCCCTTTCGGTTTTCGAATCTCGAAACAAAAACTCACTCACCACCACCAAAATTAGGACAACATACAGAAGAAATTTTGAAAGAACTCAACATTAGCAAAGAAAAAATGGCGAATTTAGAAAAACAAAAAATCATTTTGAGAAACAAAGAATAGGCATTGATTATCTTTTAAAAAACCAAAAAACAATCTTTTTATGTGTATTGACTAAAATAACTTAAATAAAAATTTATCAAAATCTTTATGATTTTAAATAAATTTTACGGAAGCTTTTATGGAAAGAGATACTGTTTATATAAATATTGATCAAGAACTTTTGGATGAAATTTATTATCTTATTGAAAACGATAATCAAGAAATCTTAAAAAACATTCTTTTTGATTTAGAAGCAGCAGATATTGCATTGATTTTAACTTATATCGAAGATGTCCATAAGCAAAATTATATATATAGTTTAGTTCCTGAACAAAAGAGACCCGAAGTATTCTTAAAAACATCAATTGATGTTAAAAAAAAGCTCATACCTTATTTGAAGCAAGAAGAACTCATATACATTTTAGAAGAGCTCGAAACAGATGACGCAGTTGACTTATTGTTAGAATTACCCAAAGATATACAAAAGGTATTACTCCAGAGTATTACTGAAGAAAGGAGAAACATCCTGACAAAACTCTTGGGTTATGAAGAAGATACGGCTGGCGGTATTATGTCAGCGGATCTTCTTTCAGTTAAAGAAAATGATACCGTGAAGAGAGCTCTTTCAAAATTAAAAAAAATGATACGAGAAGGTTATGATATACACAATACTTTTGTCGTAGATGATGAAGGTCGCCTCATTGGGGTTGTGTCTATTTATGAACTTTTGGTTCATAGTGAGAATAAACGTATCAAAAAGATCATGAGAAAGCCTGAGTTTATCATCACACCTGATATGGATCAAGAGGAAATAGCTCAAATTTTTAAAAAATACGATGTTTACTCTTTGCCTGTTGTGGATGTCCAAGGAAAACTCATCGGTAGAATTACAGTGGATGATATTGTCGAAGTAATGGAAGAAGAACACAATGAAGATATTGCAAAAATGGTGGGAACTGATGCAGAAGAAATGTATAATCGTTCTCCTGTGAAAATTGCCCTTATGCGAGCTCCATGGGTTCTGATGACTTTAGCGGTAGAGTTCATTGGAGGAATTGTTATCCATCATTATGATGATGTTTTGCAAAAAATCATTTTGCTTGCTTCGTTTATGCCCATCATATCGGCAATATCGGGAAATACTGGTTTACAATCAGCAGCAGTGATCATACGAGCTTTAGCAACAGGTCATGCCAAATTAGAAGAATGGTGGAAACCCATCATCCGCCAATTAACGGTAACCTTGATCCTAGGTTCTTTACTGGGAATTGTAATTGGGTTCATTGGAGGGATATGGCATCAAACGGTGAAATTTGGTGTTGTTGTGGGAATTTCTATGTTTATTGCAGTGAATCTTTCTGGTTTTGTAGGAACTGTTACACCGATGATCTCTAAAAGATTTGGTATTGACCCGGCAATCACAGCAGGACCTTTTGAGACAGCATTCCAAGACGTTGTAGGAATCACAATCTTTCTTACTTTAGCGAAGATTTTTTTTGAATATTTTTGATCACGCTCCAATTAAAGGGCGGCGGTTCCGAATACTCAAGCTCAATGTGTATTTGTCAGAAAACTCTAAAGAGGATCCCGTGAGAACTCCATGCGATAACCGAGTAAACTTCACGGGATATTTTTTAAAACTTCTTACAATGTAGTCGGCTGTAGCATCCCCTTCAAGAGTAGGGTTTGTTGCAATAAAACATTCTTTAATGACTCCTAATTGCAAGCGAGCTTCCAGTTCTTTGAAACGTAAATCTTCTATACCAACTCCATCAATGGGAGATAACGCCCCCATCAATACATGATAATAACCACGAAATTCACCAGTGTTTTCGATCAGAAATATATCTGATGGTTCCTCTACAACACAAAGTAATTCTGCATTTCGTGTTGGATCACTACAAATGTCGCAAATCTCAGATGTAGTAAATCCTCCACAAGTTTTACAAAAATGAATCCTTTCAACTAATTGTTTTATGTTTTGGCTAAGTTCATGGGCTAATTGCTTATCAGATTTCAGTAGAAAAAATGCAATCCGCCTCGCACTCTTTTCCCCAATCCCAGGAAGTTTGGTAAAGGACCTTATGAAAGAGTCTAGTTCTTTAAAATACATTATTTTAAAAGTTGTTGAAGTTTGTCGAATCCCCCTGTTTTTTTCATTTCTTTTTCTACTCTTCTTTTGCTTTTTTCGATTGCACCATTAATGGCAATGGTAATCCATTTTTGTTGCTTCTCTCGATCTGTTTCTTGGAAAAATTTATCGTTTAAAATTACATTGACTACCTTTCCTTCACCGTTGACAGTTACTTGAACTGCTCCTTTGCCAGCTTCTTCTGTTACTTCAATTTCTCGAAGGATTTCTTGAAGTTTTTCAGCTTCTTCTTTGAGTTCTTTGATTTCATTTAGATTTTTTAATTTATCGAATATTCCCATAAAAACAAGAAAACTCGCATTCAATGTCATTCAATTCATTTTTAATGTAATACAGCTTTTTCATAACGAAACAATTTAAAAAAATAGTTGTCGACGAAATTATCTAATTCAAATTAGACATGAGGTAGTGATTGGAATTATTATGTCTCAGGCAAAAAAAGAGAAAAAAAAATCATTGAAAATAAAAGGAAGTAAAGAATCTAAAAAGCAGATAGAAGAATCAAACAAAAAGAAAAAGAATCCAACAGAAGAAATTTCAAAAGATAACAAAAAAACAGACAACGAAGGTTTGCCAAAAACATCCTTCAAAATGAATGACTACATTGTATATCCTACACAAGGTGTGGGGAAAATTATAGGCATTGAAGAAATCAAAATCAAAAACCAAAAGAAACAATATTACGTTATAGAAATCATGGAAAAAAAACTCATCATCAAATTGCCAGTAGAGAATGTTGAAGCTGCTGGCATTCGGAACGTGATTGATAAGAACGAAATAAAGAAGGTCTTAAAAATCCTTGAACAAGAAGCTGAAATCCCAGAAGAGGATTGGAAAATACGCTATCAAAACAATTTGCAAAAAATCAAATCTGGCTCTATTTTCGAAATTGCTAAAGTTTGTCGAAATCTATACAAGCGAGCTAAAGATAAAGAACTCTCTCTAATGGAAAGAAGGCTTTATGAAACTGCATTTTCCTTAGTTACTGGGGAAATTGCTATTGCCAAAGGGATTTCCTTAGAAGAATCGAAAAATTTAGTATCCGATATTCTTTCCAAATAATTTGAGCCTGAGAATTTAATAATTCCAAATCACTCCAATAAAAGAGGAGCTGAAAATGTTGATTATGTTTATCATATCTTTTGTTATCGCTTTATTGCTTTTTTCTTTCTCTTATTTTGCCAATCGAAATCTTTTGAGCTCAAGTATTTTTGCTGGATTCGCTTTTTTGGTTACACTATTGTCGCAATGGCTGGGGAAAAAAGGAAACCCCTTTAGCGTAAGAAAAATAGTTTTTACGGGAATTGGATTAGGCATTGGTTTGATTTTTGGACTCATCATATCAAATCTACTAAAGAGTGTTTTAGAGAATTTCTCTATTTCTCCAGAAGGACTCTTTTATCTAATTGGAGTCGTAACATTCTTAAGTTCTGTTGCTGGTTATTTATATGGAACTCTACAACCATCAAATGTAGTGAAAGTTCAAGAACAACAAGAGAAATTTACGGGGTCAGAAAAAATACTAGACTCCTCTGTCATTATCGATGGAAGAATATTAAAAATTGCTAAAACCAACTTCATCGAAGGAACATTGGTCATTCCAAATTTTGTTTTGAAAGAAATACAGTTGATTAGTGACTCCCCAGATCCCATAAAAAGAAATCGAGGACGTAGAGGCTTGGATTTACTCAACGAACTTCAGCAACTTAATAACATCAAAGTCAAAATCACGTATAATGAATATCCAGAAATACGAGATGTGGACTCTAAGCTCATTCAACTCGTGAGAGACACTGGCGGAAAACTAATCACCAATGATTTCAATTTAGAAAAAGTAGCAGAAGTTCATGGTGTGCAAGTATTGAATCTCAATGCCTTGGCAGAAGCTCTCCGTCCGATTGTACTTCCCGGAGAAGAATTAAAAATCCAAATCATAAAAGAAGGAAAGGATGAAAATCAAGGAGTTGGATACCTTGATGATGGAACAATGGTTGTAATTGAGGATGGAAGAGAATTGATTGGAAAATTAGTAAAAGTAATGGTAACCTCCATCATCCAAACTGCAGCAGGAAAGATGATTTTTACAAAAGCGATAGCTCCCGTATCAGAAGAAGAATTAGCTGAAGAAGCAGCTACCAGCGAAAAAGAATCCAAAAACAGAAAAATATTGAAAGAAGCTTTTACCAAAAAACCCAAAATCAAATAACTAATGAGAAAGCAATTCCAAATCCCTTTTACTTATCGTTCTTCCATCATCACAAATATAAAAAAATTACGAAATCAATTTGATCGATTTCGAAAGGATTTAACCCCCACCGTTCTTAATTTGGAAACTATAATCTTAAAGATAGCAAGACATTTTGGTTTTTGCTATGGAGTTGAAAATGCGATTGAAATTGCGTATAGAGCTATTGAGGAAAATCCCCAGAAGAAAATATATCTTATAAGCGAGATGATTCACAATCCTCATGTCAATCAGGATCTCCAAGAACGAGGCGTTCAATTTTTGATGAAAACTGATGGAACTTTATTGATTCCATTTGATCAAATCCAACCCGAAGATGTAGTTATAATCCCCGCTTTCGGAGTATCGATTGAAATTCTACAAAAAATTTACGAAAGAAATCCTACTATTAAAATTTACAATACCACTTGCCCCTTTGTTGAAAAAGTATGGCATAGAGCTGAGAGCTTAGGGAAAAAGCAATACACAATTGTCATTCACGGAAGACCTAATCACGAAGAAACAAGAGCTACGTTTTCTCATGCCAAAAGAAATGCTCCTGCCATAGTCATCCAAGATAAAGAAGAAGCTAAAATCCTGGCAGAATTTATCAAAGACGAAAGGAAACAGGAAGAATTCTTTTTTTACTTTCAAAATCGAACTTCAGAAGGTTTTAATCCCCAAAAGGACCTTCAGCGGATTGGGGTTGTAAATCAGACCACCATGTTGGCAACAGAAACTCTTGAGATCAGCGAAATTCTAAAAAATGCCATCATTCAAAAATACGGAGACAAAAACATAGAAGTTCATTTCGCTGATACAAAAGATACCCTATGTTATGCTACGTGGGAGAATCAATCTGCTTTGATAGAAATGCTGAAAGAACATGGAGATATAGCCATCATCGTGGGAGGATATAATTCCTCAAACACATCACACCTTGTTGAAATTTGTGAAGAAAAACTTCCTACTTTCTATATCAAAGACGAACAAGAAATTCTATCTAAAAGTCAAATACGCCATTTGAATTTGAAAACCAAGCAAATTGAGATCACGGAAAATTGGCTTCCTGATAAAACTCCCATTACTATTTTGCTTTCTGCTGGTGCAAGTTGTCCTGATTCTTTAGTTGATAAAGTCATTCGTAAAATTGTGCATTTGTTTTCATTAGAGGAAAAGTTAGAAGAGGAAATACAACGTTTTTCTTTAAGTTAAATTTCTAATATTCTGTTTTTTATCGTTTCCAAAGCAGGCCGATAATTCTTGGTAATATGCAAACGAAATATATTTTTGTTACAGGTGGTGTTTCTTCTTCGTTGGGGAAAGGTGTAACTGTTGCTTCTTTAGGAGCTCTCTTAGAAGCAAGAGGCTATCGAGTAGGAATGATCAAAATGGATCCCTATATCAACATCGATGCAGGCACCATGAGTCCTTTTCAACACGGAGAAGTATATGTGACTGAAGATGGAACAGAAACAGACTTGGACCTGGGATACTATGAGCGTTTTACAAAGAACGTAAAAATTCGTCGCGCTAATTCTGTAACTACAGGACAAATCTACTTTGAGGTTATTCAGCGGGAACGTCGTGGGGACTACTTGGGAAGAACCGTTCAAGTGATTCCTCACATCACAAATGAGATCAAACGAAGAATCACGGAAATCACAAAAGAAGAAGAATTAGATTTCGTGATCGTTGAGATTGGTGGAACTGTGGGAGACATTGAATCTGTGCCATTCTTAGAAGCCATTCGACAAATGCGAAGAGAAAAAGGAAGAAATGGGGCTTGTTTCATTCACTTGACGCTTGTTCCCACCATTGGTGTGACTGGTGAGGCAAAAACAAAACCTACCCAACATAGTGTGAGTGAGTTGATGTCCTATGGCATCCAACCTGATATTTTGGTCTGTCGAGTGAGTAAACCCCTCACAGAAGAAATGAAAGACAAATTGAGTTTGTATTGTAATGTAAAAAAAGAATACATCATTTCTGCAGTGGATATCAAGACTTCCATTTACGAAATCCCAGAAATGTACAAAAGAGAAAAGTTAGATTTAGCGGTATTGGAACATTTCAACCTGCCGCCAAATGAACTAAACTTTAAACACTGGGAAGAAGTTTTAGAAGTTCTTCGAAACCCAACAAAAACCATCAAAATTGCCATCGTTGGAAAATATATTTCTTTAGAAGACGCTTATCGGTCTGTTTATGAAGCTCTGATTCATGGTGGGATTGCCAATCGAGTTCGAGTGGAATTTCTTAAGATTGATCCCGAAGAATTACAACTAACAAAAGATGTGAGTGTGTTAAAAGAAGCTCATGGGATTTTAGTTCCTGGTGGTTTTGGGAATCGTGGTATCGAGGGTAAACTCTTAGCAATCCAATATGCACGAGAAAATAAAGTTCCTTATTTTGGAATTTGTTTAGGACTACAACTTGCAGTCGTGGAATTTGCTCGAAACGTTTTGGGTTGGAAGAATGCCAATTCGACGGAATTTGACCCAAAAACGGAATACCCAGTGATTTCTCTTTTAGACGAACAATTAAATATCGAACAAAAAGGGGGAACCATGAGATTAGGATCTTATCCTTGCGTCATCAAAGAAAACACCTTAGCTCATAGAGAATACAAGAAAACTCGAATCAAAGAAAGACATAGACATCGTTTTGAATTTACCTTGCGATATAAAGATGATTTTGAAAAAAATGGTTTTATCATCTCGGGCACAAATCCCGAAGGTCAATTAGTGGAAATTATGGAATTGGAAAACCATCCCTGGTTTCTGGGGGTGCAATTTCATCCTGAGTTTCAATCCAAACCTACTGAACCTCACCCTTTGTTTGAAGGTTTTATCCGAGCAGCGGTCAAACACGCAACGTAAACTATAATTAAAACTTATAGGATAGGAGTTTCAAATCTTCTTCGTTTTTTATGAGAGCTCCTATGAAAGGAATTTTTCCATCAAACCTATGGGCTTCCACCATTAAGACTTGTAGCCAATCTAGAAATTCAGAAGTGCTGGGTTTCTTTTTCAAATCAGGCTGAGAACGTATCCGATAGAAAATCTCGATTGCTTTTTGTAATAAAACCTGATCGATATTAGGAAAGTGAGCATACACAATTTCTTTCATAAACTCAGGAGAAGGAAAGGCTATGTAATGAAACACACATCGACGTAAAAATGCATCGGGTAATTCTTTCTCATTATTGGATGTGATGATGGTAAAGGGACGATGTTTTGCTTTGATCTTTCTTCCCGTTTCTACGATTACGAATTCCATCTGATCCAATTCTAAAAGTAAATCGTTGGGGAATTCGATATCTGCTTTATCAATTTCATCAATCAATACAACCGCAGGAACATCCGAAACAAAGGCTTTCCCTAATGCTCCTAATTCAATGTAGTTCTCAATGTTCTTTACTTTTTCTTGATTTTCCGAAAATCGAGAGTCATTTAATCTCGCTAGTGCATCATAAGTGTATAATCCATCCAAGGCTTTGGAGTAAGACTTCACATGCCACTCGAACAATGGCATATTCTTTTGTTGAGCTATTGCGTGGGCTAAAAGAGTTTTTCCTGTTCCCGGTTCACCTCTGAGCAACAAAGGTCGACCGGTGATTTCTGCGACACGAATCGCTTCTTGCAGTTCTGATGATATGATGTAGGAGATCCTTTTCATCGTTTTGATACCAACTAAAAATATGAAAACATCAAATCAATTTTAAATTTCCATTTTGATGACAACTTTTCCTACAGATTTGCCTGACTGAAGATACTTCAACGCTTCATACGAGTAAGGAAACTCAAAAACCTTGCCAACTAAGGGTTTCTTCCAGGAAACCTTTTGCATATCTTGTATCAGTTTTTGAAACAACTCAATTTGATCGTATAACCAAATCAAATTAAAACCAAAAATACCCTGATTTTTTTCTATCATACGCAAAGGTAAAATCCTTGGGAAAGTCAAATACTTAAAAGCAAGCCAAAGAAAGTCGGGTTTGTCAGAAAATTTCATAAAATCTGCTGCACCAAAAAGGACGTATATCCCTCGCCGATTTAGAGAATCGAATTGAGGCTTGAAGTATCTTCCTGCAACAGAATCAAAAACAATATCAAAACCACTTTTTCGATGATTGCTCAAAAAATTTTGTAAATCACGAAAGAACTTTTTTGGATCTTTTTGTCGAAGTAAGATTTTTTCCTCAGAAACTCCCCATGACTTCAAAAAAGAAACTTTGCTTAAGTCTCCTACGACTGCACAGTAATCAGCTCCAAAATGATGTAAAATTTGAAGAGAATAAAGTCCAACACCTCCAGCCGCTGATTGCAGCAAAACAAGTTTTTCTTGTGTTAATCTTCCCAGTTCCACAAGTCCATACCAAGCAGTAAGAGCTTGCACAAAAAAAGATGCTGCTTCTTCAAAACTCCATTCTTTGGGCTTGGTATAAAGGTATGCTGGTTCTACATCCACGAAACTCGACAAAGCACCAAATCTCGTTACCCCTATGATTTCATCTCCAACCTGAAAAGAAGTTTTTGTGTCAGAACCAACATCGGTAATAATTCCTGAGAATTCTAAACCCGGCGAAAACGAACCTTTCGGTGTTGCGGAATACAAACCCAAACACGCAAACACATCAGCAAAATTCAACCCCACAGATTTAACTTGAATTCGAACTCTTCCAGGAGGTATCCTGCTGAGCTCTTCTTCTACAAAGAGATAGTTTTTCAAATTTCCTGCTTTTACTTGCAAATAACGAATATTTTTCATAACAATCAAACAAACAGCAAGAACAAATAATCAACCCTTTATTGAATGAAAAAACCTCGTAGACTTCAGATTAGATGAGGAAATAAACGAAAGTTTGAATAGCCGATACGATAACTTAACAAAAAGTTAATTTTTAAAAATGACAATATTTTTTATTCTAAACAAAAATAAAACTTTAACAATCAAGCACTTTGTTTACTCAACAACTCATTAGACACTTCAAATAGAAAGATAGTAATTTGCATTAACCACATGATTCTTTCTTCTAAAGTCAAACGAGAAAATTCAGTATGCCCATCGAAAAAAGAAGGATCTAAAGATTGGATAACCCTTAGCCAAGCTTGCTTTTTTTCTTTTTGATGTTTCATCTTTTATCCTCCTTTTTTTCTAATTCCTTGATATCGATCAGATCCTTATCCCTCGGATTTTCTAATTTCTTTTTCATTTCAATGATTGCCTCTCTACTTAGTATGCAAACTTTGTGCCCAAATAGATCAACATTGATGGTATAAGGCAACCATTTATCATAAGAAAGGTCTGGGTGTATCAAAAGATCTACTTGTTTGTAGGGTTTTTGCTTATCAATAAAAGTAAAAGCAATGGCATTTTTTTCTCTTATAATGTAATCTACTGTATCAGGATCCAACAAAACTTCATCAGAAATGGGAGCTCTGGGGGTTAAATCAAAATCCCTCATAACTTTTAGAAAATTTTTTAGGTTTTCTTCCCTCATGTCGATTGAAACATCCAGATCAAGTGTCATTCTTTCCACACCATGTAGCACTACTGCTACACCCCCAAAGATAATATAGCGCACTTTTTGACTTGATAGAGCAATTATAATTTCTTTTAAAAAATTTTCTTCCATCAAGGAAGAGAAAAAAACTAAGATTTCGTATAGTAACTAGCAAATTTCTCTACGGGGATAGGTTTGATTTTGTTAGCATGCCCTGATGTTCCAAAAGCTTCAAATTTTTGTTTGCAAATTTCTTTCATTGCCTTCGTAGCCGGTTTAAGAAATTCTCTTGGGTCAAATTCTGAAGGTTTTTTATGCATGATTTCTCTTACCGTTGCCGTCCAGGCTAATCGCAGGTCAGTATCGATGTTGATTTTTCGGACTCCTGACTTAATGGCTTTTTGGATTTCTTCAACAGGAACACCATATGTTTCGGGAATGCTACCTCCAAACTCATTAATCTTATCAATTAGTTCCTTTGGAACAGAAGAAGAACCGTGCATTACCAAATGGGTGTTGGGGATTTTTTCATGGATTTCTTTGATACGAGATATAACTAAAACTTCGCCGGTTGGTTTTTGCTTGAATTTATATGCTCCATGACTTGTTCCTATAGCAACAGCCAGAGCATCAACATTTGTAAGTTCCACGAATTTTTTTGCTTCATTGGGATCAGTCAAAAGTTGTTCGCGGGTGAGAGTTCCCTCAGCTCCTTGACCATCTTCTTTGTCTGCCTTCATCGTCTCCAAAGAACCTAAAACCCCCAATTCTCCTTCTACACTGACCCCTAACTTATGAGCAACATTAACGACTTCTCGTGTTACTGCAACGTTGTATTCGAACTCTGCCGGTGTTTTTCCATCTTCTAACAAAGACCCATCCATCATCACGCTTGTGAAGCCCAACCGAATTGCGGAGTAGCAAGTAGCAGGACTATTACCATGATCTTGATGCAGTGCTACTGGAATCTCAGGCCATGTCTCCGTAGCTGCGAGTATTAGATGTCGAATGAAGTTTTCTCCTGCATATTTTCGAGCACCTCGTGATACTTGTAAAATCACAGGGCTATTTGTTTCGGAGGCAGCTTCCATGATAGCCAAAACTTGCTCTAAATTGTTGACATTGAAAGCTGGAATCCCATAATCATGCTCTGCTGCATGATCTAACAATAACCTCATTGGAACTAGTGACATATAATCAGAATTAGAGATTTTTCTTAACTTTCAATTCTTTTTTGTCAAGTTTTGTATTACAAATCATTAACTTCATTCAATTCGAATTGTGATAATACACTCATTGGTTTGAATTAGTGTTCAGCCTACATGAAGAAAAATCATCATTGCAGTATTAACTCGTCATGATTACCAACACTAAAACAACTTTCAAACATCATCAACGAAACCAAGATTAGCTATTAACAAAATCTTTCACAACCTACATGATGATGTTATAATTATGAAAAACTACCCAATCTCTGTTTTTGATTATTTTCAAAGCCATATCGTTTTTCTATATAATTCCAAAAATCCACTCCAGTAGAGCCTTTTGGACATGGAGGCGGTTTTCGGCTTGATTCATGATTATATGGTAAAATTTATCCATTATTTCATTCGTAATTTCTTCTCCTCGGTGAGCAGGTAAGCAATGCATCACAATCACGTCCTTTGGGGCGTATCTCAAGAGCTCTGAATTCACTGAATATGGGCGAAAGATGATTTTACGAGTTTCGGCTTCTTTTTCTTGTCCCATCGATACCCAGACATCGGTGTAAATCACGTTTGCATCTTTAACCACTTCTTTTGGATCATTTTTGATTTCTATGTTTTTGTTGTGTTTAGTTATGATATTTTTCACTTCTGGTATTAGTGAAAAACCTGAGGGGGTCGCAATCGCTATCTGTGTATTCGTATGGATACTTCCCAAAACAAGAGAATTAAAAACATTATTGGGTTCACCAATGAAAGCAATTTTGATTTTTGATACATCAAACCCCAGCTCCTGCATGGTCATATAATCTGCTAAGCCCTGGCATGGATGAAACAAATCCGAAAGAGCATTGATGATTGGTAGGATATTTAATTTCGCCATTCTTTCTAATTTTTCATGTCTATCGGTTCTAACGATGAGTCCGTGAATATAGCGACTCATAACATGAGCTGTGTCTTCGATCGTTTCTCCTCGTCCCAATTGTAATTCATTTGAAGAAAACACCATGTAGTGCCCCCCCAACTCGTGGATTGCTACACTGAACGAAATTCTCGTCCTCGTAGATACTTTTTCGAACAAAAGCCCAATGGATTTACCTTTCAATGCATGAGGGTTCAAAAAGCGATTTTTTTTGTGTTCTATCCCTCTGTGCAAAATCTTAAAAAAAGAGTCTCTATCTAAATCCATTAGGTTCAATAAATGCCTCATATAATCTCCTTTTATTGAAGGAATTGAAGTATGTCTTCCGAGAATATTTTTGCAGGTTGTTGATTCTTGGGAACAAATTGGATTTGTTTTAGTAAATTTACAATTTTTTTTCTATAACTTTCATTTTCTAAAATTTTCACCACTTCACTATAAATGTTTTCTGGCGAAGCTTCATTTTGTAATAACTCCAATGCGACTTCTTCTTTTGCTAAAAGATTAGGTAGTCCAATGTATTTTGTTTTTACTAAAAACGAAAAGATCAAGTAATTCAACCAGTGTATTTTATAACAAATCACCATTGGTTTATGAAAATAAGCTGCTTCTAAGGTGGCTGTGCCAGAAGCTATCACAAGAACATCAGATTCTTTCATGATTCGTAGTGAAGCTTCGGGAACTACTAAAATCTTGAGTTCTTTGAAGTCCTTTAATTGTTCTTGGATATAATCATAAATCAAGCCTTTACTTTCAACAGAAGACAACAAAAAAGTAGCCTGGGGATATCGTTCCTTCAGTAAAAGCGCACTTTTCAACATCGGAATAAGTAAGCCCCTGACTTCTGACAAGCGACTGCCGGGTAAAAAGCCAATCACTGGTTTATCTATGATTTTTATTGGTTTTTGTTTTCTCAATGCTTGTGGGATTCGGAACTTCAAAGGATGTCCTACCCAAAGGACGTTGATACCTTCTCTCTTATATATCTCTTCTTCGAACGAAAATAAAACATATATTTTTTGAATGGTCTCTTTGATGATTTTGATTCGTTTGTAATTCCAAGCCCAAATTTGAGGGCTAACGAAATAAAAGATGAATACCTCAGGTAGGGTTTTCTTGATTGCTTTGGCTAAGCGAAGATTAAAGCCAGGGTAATCAACCAAGATCACATATTGAATTTGTTGCTCTCGTATAATATCAAGAATACGACTCAATAGGTTTTTTAAAAATCGATAGGCTTTTATAGCTTCGATGATGCCAATTACAGCCATGTTTTTGATGTGTTCTATCAATCTAACCCCTTCTTTTTGGAGCAAATCTCCACCTGTTCCCCAAAACTGAAAATCTCCTACTTGTTTGAGCTCTTTTACGATGTCCAATGCTAATAATTCTCCAGAGTGTTCCCCTGTTATGATTAAGATTTTTTTGTCTTTTATTTTAGTGCTTTTTTTCATAAAGAAACTGCTCTACGATTGATGGATCTTACATAATTTGCATCCATCAAATTTCCTTTCAGACTCAAAATAGTGATTCCAAACTCTTTTGCTTTTTTGAGAAACTCTTCTCGACGAACTACAATGGTTCCATTGGTCTCAATAGCTAAAACTTTACTATTGGTTTCCTTCATTACTTGTAGTGTTGATGTTCCAATCACAGGAATGTCAAAGCGTGGGTCGTGATTACGCTTCCCCACTTTACATACTACTGCGCCTTTTTTGTATAAACTGCCAGCTCTTCGTATGCATTCATCGGTTCCTTCTGGACCTTCAACCGCCCAAACCACTTTATCCCCCACAACAACACATTGTCCTATGTCCAATCGATTGATTTCAATGGCATAATACATTCCAAAGACTACATCTTCGACTTGCTTTCGGGAAAGTTTCTTTCCGTACCTTCCCTCTTCTAAAAAGCAATCTTTTAGATATAAAGTTTGAGGCAGAACTTCAATCCCGTGTTTTTCTAATTCACGGTTTAAATACTGAAAGATGGTGTAGTCATTTTTATTTCGCATTTTAGCAAGCAAGATCAAGGTCCGAAGATCAAAATCCTTACTTTCGTAGATGATGGTTTTTGGGATTTTTCCCAACGAGACAAGACGCTTAACTTGAAAGCGCTTTAAACTTTTTAACACAGAAGAATAAAACTTTGTCAAATTTACACGATAACTGATGGATTCGAATTCCGCTGGCGGAGCTTCATCTGTGAGTAAAAACACAATCGGGTGCTCTCCCATCTTGATGGCATTTCTAACAGCTATCCACGGGAGTTCCCCTTTGCCAGCGAATATCCCCAACTTGCCATTAGCCATATTTTATGCTTATCCATTTCTTTTAAAATATTTCAAATTAAAATGAAATTTTTGATTGATCTAATGTCTATGCTTGATTTTTGTATAACTCCCAAAGTTTTTCTAAAACCACTGAAGCCCTTTCAGGGAAGAACAATTTTACATTATCACTGAAAATAGTCTTGTTTGGATTGATTTCTATAGTAAAGATACCTTTTCGAAAAGCAGCAAATACGGGTTCATAAATATATGGGAATACCCCCGAAGTCCCAATAATCAAAATAAGATCATACTGATATGACAATATTGTTTCATAAAGAAAAACCTTTTCCCAAGGCAGGTATTCCCCAAAAAGAACCACATCAGGCTTTAAAACACTACCACACCGTTCACAATAAGGAGGAATGGATATGGTTTTATAACTTTCTATATCTTTTCTGAAACCACAATTCAAGCAAACCAAGTTCTTCAAATTTCCGTGAATTTCTAATACATTCTTGGAACCCGCTTGTTTATGGAAACCATCGACATTTTGGGTTAATATCCAGAAATGAGGTTTTTCTTTTTCCCACTCTGCTAAAACCTTGTGGCTAATGTTGTAGGTTTTATCTTCAACCGCAGATATGATTTGTTTGAGGTATTTCCATACTAAACTTGGATTTTGATGAAACATATGGATACTTAGAGCTTCTTCAATTTCAATACCTTCATCCGTGAGTTGATCCTCGTAAAGTCCCCCCACCCCCCTATACGTAGGAAGTCCAGAATCAGCAGAAATCCCAGCTCCCGTGATCACCAAGACTGACTGAGATTTTTTCATGATTTCAATTGCTTTTAAATAATCGAAATCATTCATAAACAAGTTTCATTAAGAAACGAAGATGAGTGTTTTAAATAAAAAACGCATTAGACAATCAAAATAAAACCTAAAAATATGAACCTGCTTATAATTAAAACTTCAAGGTAATTTACATTTTTTTATTTTTAACAAATTTCCATTGTATAAACTAATTATTACAATTAAATTACAAATATTTTTAATTTTTATGAAAAACCTTTAAAAAATATTGCTTTTGAATCCTAAGTTTTTAATAAAATGTAATAAAATTTTAAAAATTCTCTATAATCTTAGAAATCAAAATCAAAAAAGTTATAATAAAAAATAAAAAGGAGACATCTTATGTCTAACTTAGTTACTAAAGAGAGAGAACTCATTGTTAGGTTAGTAGAAAACCAATATGAATTAGAGCAAACTCTTGCTCTTCGATATGAAATTTTCAATGAAGAGTTAGGGGAAGGTTTGCCTGAATCAAAAGAAACGAAAAAAGATCGAGATGAATATGATTACTTTTGCGATCACCTGGTTGTGATTGATAAAGCAAACAATAACAAAATCGTAGGAACCTATCGAATTTTAAGAAGCTCAATCGCAAAACAAAATATTGGCTTCTATTCCGAAACAGAATTTGATTTGACTAAAATTTACGAACTCAAAGACGAAGCAGCAGAAATCGGAAGAAGTTGTGTTCATAAAGATTATCGAGATGGGAGCGTGATTTCCCTTCTATGGTCTGGATTGGCTTGGTATGTGAAAGAATATAACATTCGCTATTTAATGGGTATGGGTTCATTTCATACACATGATCCAATAGAAATTTCCAAAGCTTATGCTTATTTTAAAGCGAAAAATCATTTTGTAGAGGAAGAATTAAGAGTCCCTATTTTAAAAGGAAGAGAACTCAAAGGATTTGATCCCAACTATCAACTTGGTGATCTTAGAGAAGGAATGCGTGCAGTTCCACCTTTGATATTAGGATACCTAAGAGCTGGTGCTATGATTGGCGGTGGTCCAGCTTATGATGAAGTATTTCGAACCACTGACTTTTTTATTTTCTTTGATGTAAAGAGAATAACAGAGCGATATGGGCAAAGATACCTTAAATAACAAATTTTTTTACATAAACCATTTGCTCATTTTAGTTTATATTATTGGTTTGAACTTTGTTTACTTCATCAGCCCCATTTTTCTAAAACATACAGAAATTTTTCTTTGGATACCCTTATTAGGGATTTTTTCTAATCCCCACTGGGTTCTTATTCATGAAGCCATTCACGGAGTTCTTTTTAAGAATAAATCATTGAACGATTTCTGGGGTAGAGTATTAAGTATCTATTTCGGTAGTCCGTTTCGTATCTTACAAGGCGGGCATTTGTTACATCATGCATACAATCGAACGAAAGCTGAAGTAACAGATATCTACAATCCCAAGGAAACATCAAAAGCAGTAGCGATCATAAGATACTATTACTGGCTTTTAGGTGGACTATATATTACTGAACTGTTAGTTAACTTTATTGCGCTTCTTCCTAAATCTGTGTTCGAGAAACTAAAAATCTACATGAAAAACCGTTCCATCCACAAATACAACTATGCATCATTCATATTGTTGAACTGGAAAGAAACTAAAATGGATGGCATAATCAACATTCTTTTCTATAGTATCATTTTTTATCTCTATGGTGAATTTTGGTATGTTTTTGTTGGTTTTCTTCTTGTTCGAGGCTTTATGATTTCAATGATGGATAATGTTTTTCACTATGGAACAGAACCCAATCAAATTTCATTCGGCTACAATTTGAAGACTTTACGTTTGCTAGAAATCTATCTTTTGAATGCAAACTATCATGGTTTTCATCATTTGAAGCCAAAAATCCCTTGGTATCTTTTGAAAACGGAATGGCTAAAAACAAATTCTAATTATCATGGAAATTTTGCGAAACAATACTTTTCTCAATTAAAAGGACCAATCCCTACACCAAATTTATGACTCTTCTTTTTTTTCTTTTTTCTTATTTTTCGAAAAATCTAAGGGGATTACGTTCGTTGATTCTTTTTCTTCATCGTTAAAAACATCATCATCGATATCCATAGTTACAAATTGCATGAGGAAATGACCTCCTTTATCGAAAATCCGAAAAATACATTCATAAGGTATATACACAGTTTCCCACTTACCGAAATTCATTTCACAAGAAATTCCTTTTTCATCCCATGATAATTTTCTATAACTATAAGGTCCTAAAACAAAGATGATGCCCTCTTTGATTTCTTTTTCTGTGAATTTTCTATCGCCTGTGCTTAAGCGTGAATGCATCATACAATGTAAGTAGAAAGTTTCTGTTTTTTCTAATAATACTTCGAAGATTGCTTTTTTCAAACTACGATTATATTGTAAATCTTCTTCAGTAAAAGTCCTATCCATATTTAACTACTTATTTCTTTATTCCTTTATGTAAATTACATTTAAATTTCTAAAAGTATCCCCTCTACGATGTGAATAGAACTTTTCGAATATTTCTTCTTGATTGCTATTTATATAGTCAAATGGATCTATTATTTCAATGTTCCTACTTTCTTTGAGATTTTTCAACACAAAAACACTATTCTCCCATAGATCCAATAAGTATTTATGATCATTTTTTTTTCTACGTATGGGAAATTGATATGCTACATCTTCATCGACTTCATAAATGCTTCCTGGAATGTATGGACCAGGGAAGATAGTTATCGGATTGCCTATGATGGAATCATAGCTTTGTTTCTTTATTACTTTATACTCATACTTTATTTTTTCAATATAATGATGCATCATTTTTATTCCATTTAGCAGGAGACCTCGGACAATACCTCTCCAACCAATATGCAAAATCCCTACAAAGCATATTTCTTTTTTCGGATGAGAATGAAACATCACTGGCATGCAATCAGCCGTTCGAATACAAAGTAGTGTGTTTTCCAGGGATGTAATCATCCCATCGGCTTTTTGATAATATGTGTTTTTGTTTTGTATCAAATCATACTCAGTTATATGAATACAATCGAAACCATGGACCTGCTCTAAAATAAAAATCCTTTCTTTAGGTAGCTGAAAATATTCTGATAGAAACTCTTTTTGTTGGTAAACTTGTTTTCTTGGATCTTTTTCGGTGATGTAGTTTTGCAGGGACTTTCCAAAAACAAACGCTTCAACTTTATGATTTTTATAATGTAGTTCAGGAATCATTCATTCAACTAAATAATGATAAACAAAGAGTTCATGAATTAACTGCATTTCGGATATTTCATTGGCTGTTAATCGCTCTTTTTTCTCTAAAAATTTTATTAAGTTTTTTGGATACTTCTTTTTATCATGTAAGATATATCCCAACAAAAAGAACAAATTTTCGAATTTTGTGAAAAACATTTCATTCCACGTTATTCTTTCTTTACTTAGATCTCTACTAAACATCATATCTTTTTCTTTTAAATAGGCATCCCTTCCTGAAAAATATAGTCTCGTAGGAGTTAAATAAAAGAACAATGATTGTCTTTCAACAAAATAAATATTTGTCAAAAAGTAATCTTTGGTTTGGACAAATTTTGGCAATAAGATAATGTTTTTAACGAATTTTAAACTTTCAATATTTTTATTTTTTGATAAATGATGTGCTATTTGATTTGCAGAAAAAAGGTATGGAGATGGAATTTTCAGAAAATTTTTAGGATAAAATAAAGAAAACGAAATCTTATAGGAAGAAAATTTGAATGTTTCTTGCACCCATTCAGAATATGGCAAATTACTCAAAAAGTAGGATAATTCTTCTTCTAATTCTAATTCCAATTCTTCCCAACCATCAATTTCTTTCATTAGACATAAAGTAATTTTAGTTTATGAAAAGATCAACAAGTTTTTAAAATCTACTTATCACTCCAAAAGTTCAAATATTCCAAAATTCGTCTTTCCATTAGACAAATCAAATCCACCCTTATAGAAAATTTTTATACCAGAAGCGTCAAAATCATGATCTCATAATAAAAATTCATATTCATATCAAGATTCTTCTTTATGTATAGTATCTGAGTTATAGTTTCATACTTCTTGGTCTTATCATTATAAAATAACGTATTTGGAGAAAACGTAGAAATATGAGCAATAGTTCTAAACATCGTAAAATCAAGAATTAAGTAATAACTAAGAATATAGAGAAAAGGCACGTTTGTTCCTAGAATCATTCCAACACCTTCACTTAATGTTTTTAGGGTCCCTTGGGTATAAGAAAAATTTCCTGGCTTTAGTATGTTGTATAAATGATAATTCTCTATTGATTTTTTTACAAAATCTACTTCTGCCGGTAGAACTGTTCTCGTTTCTATCCTATACACACCTGTGGATTTTATTTTTTTATAGTATAAACTAATTTCGTCTGAGTCAGTAAAATAATCTAGTGGTCCAAAACCAAATTTGATCATTAACTCTGAAAAATCATTAAAAAAAGTATCTAATGTAAAATTATCATTTGTATCATAATATTTTCGATATTCCACTTGGTTATCATAAAACTTATAGTTGACGCCAATAAAACCATCATACTCTAATCTTCTATTATAGAGAATTGTTCTTTTGGGTTTCGTCTTAACTTCTCTTTCCATGATTGAAAACTGATTTTGATTATCTAAAAACTGATTGGCTAAACGTATGCTATTGACTACACTACCTAAATCTTCAGGATCTTTTCTATTAGTTCTTTGAATAAGTTGGACCCCAATATCAAGGAAATTCGATACACCACCTAATGAACTTATACTTGAATCACCATCATTTGCGCAAACAGTAAGGCTATAAGCAACTATTGTAAAAAAATACAAAAATATTTTCCTCATTTTAGGGGGTATTACTCAAGCAAACCTAAAGTCAATTATTTTTCATAAAGCTTTACAAGACATTTAATATTTTCTCAATAAGTCTATCCATATACGTATAAATGGAAAATTCTTTTTGTTTTACAAAAGAATATATCAAAACAAAACTAAGAACGAAATAAAACAAAATAGCCATAGAATGAAGCAGAAAAAAAATCCAATTTAGAAAAAAAAGTATAGATTTTTTTGATGCTACACTAAAATACAAAAAGCCATTGTAAATAAAATACATCAAAGAACCAAAAAAAAGAAAACTCAAAGAAAGAAACATGCTTCGAAGAACAAATTGGAATTTTCTTCCATTAAAGCCCAATCCCAAAACCCAACTAAAAATCAGTGGAGACAAAGAAAAATAAAAAATCCCATCACGAAAAATATGAACGAGTTTTTCTTTTGATATTTGCATTGATTTTGTTTTCTATTGATATTTGGTTAGTCAAATGATTTTAATTTATATATCACAAAACATATATTGAACGAAATTCCTGATCATAAGTTTCACATAGTTTAAGGAATTCATCTTTACGATCCCACAAATCAAAATATTTCAACACACGATATTCTATAAAATCATAAGATAATCGATTGCATAATATTTCATTCATACATTTTGCCAAGTAGACTGGATACACAATAGGTATTTTGTCTTCGCTGATTTGTAATGGCTTCATTTGGTATCGTATACCATAGATTACGTTATCTGGGAACTTCCATAATTCTGCCAAAACAGCTCCTACCTCTGGATAGGTGATTCCAATTTCTAATTCTTCCAACATCAAATCAGAATATGTAGCTCTGTTCTTTGACAAAACACGGATCCTTTGGATTTCTTTATTGTCTAAACTGTAAATTACCAATTTCCCGATTAGGTTCAGTATTCCTATAATGAAATTGATTTCTTTGAGTTCTGGAAGTTTTTGAAGCCTTTGAGAAAAATAAGCAATGCGATTACTTTCAAACCAGATTTCTTCTAATTGCTTTTTTTCTATAATCTTACTAAAAACATTCTTTGTTGCGTAAATCATCAATAGATGTTTTAATTGTCTTAGTCCAATTAAACTGATTGATAACTTTAAATCAGGATTTTTGTTTCTTGTGATATAACCCGCTGAGGAAGCTAATCGGATGATTTGTGAAGTTAATCCCGGATCTCGAATGATCTTATTCACGATGTAATCAAAAGCTACTTCTCCATCATCACACTTTTTAATCAGTTCTTGTAGATGATCTGGATATGAAGGTAATGTATCTACTTTATTTAGAATTAGCTTTCTTAAATAAGTTTCAATTGATGGTTTATTTAATTTTAAAGGAACCCTCAAAATACCTATTGTTGAATCTTGACGAAATTCGATCTTAAAGTTTTTGAGTCCAATTCCAGAATTTACTATCAATGATTTTATGAGGAATAATCCCAATCCTCCTCCCTCACTGAAGTCTAAGTCATTATAAAAATCAATATATTGTGTTTCATCAACTAATAAACGTTTTTCTATTCTCTCTTTCTCGAAGATTGTTACCTTTACATTGTTTTCGATATAAAAGATAAAGTATTCATTCGATAGTATAAGATCAAAGTAAATTCGATATGCTGATTTTTCTAAATCGATAGGATATTTATCCCATTGATCTAAAACTAAAGATTTAAATTTACCTATGTTCGAAACATAATCATGGTAATTGTTGATGTCCAATTGCTGTTCGGCAAAAAAAATTCTTTTCGCTACTGCTTTTTGAAAATTCGATATTAATTCAACAGCTATAACATAAATTGTTTCAGTAAGAAACGATAAATCCAACTCTGCCAATATGCGATGGAAAATTGCATGCAAATAATGGATTATATTGTCATGATTGGATTTAAAATAATAGCGAATTTTTTTCTTTTCCCAAAAAAAATTAAAAAACTCCTGTATTTTTATATCTTCCACAAGAAAAACTATCCAGTTTTATCGTTTTTTCATACATAACTAAAAAATATTTACACTTGGCAATTCAAAAAGCAAAATTATTAACGAATTTTTATTTCTTTGCTGATAGAAAATATTCTGTGATACATAACAGGATTAGCGGGGCTCTCTCCTTCACGTAATGGTCTTTGAGCTTGTTCTTCGAAAACCTGAGCTTGATTTGCATCGAAAATCAAGATTCGAAACATGTTAAAAAAGTAAAAATTAGGTCTGTAAGGTGAGTAATGATGACTTCGAAAGATGGTTCTTCGCCTTGCATATTCAACTGTATAGGTATGTTCTACGAAATTTTTGAAAATTTTCGTTCTTTTTTCTTCGGGTGTAGGTGGGATATAATTTGTGAACATCAATTTATCAGGTGTTGGTCCTAAATCTCCATATAAGATTACAGGCAGTCCTTGAGTAGGATACCTCATGATGTAGCTTACATATTTCCAAACTGGTGGATAAATGTCTTCTATTAACTTCATGTGTCCTACGGCATTTCGCATTCTCTTGATCACATCAAAATAGGTTTTATGATCAGGATCAGCAGGACTCCAAATTTTGTCTGTTGGTATGTCTCGGGGTGTGATTTTGATGTATCTTGTCAAAAAAAATCTCTTATCTGGATCGTAAACCCTCCATGTCGGATGTGGAACAATCAATCTTTCTTCTTTATCAACAGCATCGGTTTCGTAATAAGCAATCACCCAAACATAAAGATCAATTTTTTGATTTGTCATATTCTCGATATTGAACATAATATCTAAGAATTCTCCCTTACCATCTGGAGAGAATCTTCGATCTAAAGAGATTTCTCTGACTTCAATTCTTGGATCTTCGATGCTAACGGGAAAATAATTTTCGATTTTAATAATATCTTTCGACTCATGACCTTGCGACGCTATGTTTTGATTCGCAACATTCTGAGCCCTTAAATTACCCATTGCTAAAACCATTTCTATGATAACAAAAGATAAAAAATAAAAAAATTTCATTGCTTTCTCCTCTGGATTCCAATAAATACCTTGCTTCTTATTCGACTATTAGTCAAACGAAATTAACGAAATTTGTTTGATATTTTTTTAAAAGCTAAATATTTAGTAGATAGAAAATTATGGAAAAGGTTATTCTACAAGGAGTTGAAATTGAACTAACTCCTCCCGAACAACTCGACGTTAAGTGGGTAGGAAATACTTTCGTAAAAGAACAACTAAAAGCGGCGTGGATGAAGGTTCACCCAGAAGATATGCCGTTAAACCCCCGGCTTATCGGAAAACCTGGTGTGGGAAAAACCACATTAGCTTGTGCTGTTGCCATAGAACTCAAAAAGCCCTTTTGGATATTCCAAGCAACTATGGATACTCGTCCTGAGGATTTAATCATTACTCCTGTGATTTCAGCTGAAGGAAAAATCAAATACGTAGCCTCAGGAATTGTATCAGCCATGATTAAAGGGGGTATTGCCATTTTGGATGAAGGAAACCGAATGGGAGAAAAATCATGGGCATCCCTTGCTCCTTTGTTGGATCATAGAAGGTATGTTGAGTCCATCATAGTGGGAATCAAAATCAAAGCTCATGATGAGTTTCGTTTTGTAACAACCATGAACGAAGATGCATCCACATTTGAGATTCCTGAGTACATCCAAAGTAGACTTCAACCTTCGATTTATATTGATTTTGCTGATGCTGATGAAGAAAAAGAAATCCTTCGAGCCAATATTCCGTTTGCTCCACCTGAGATCATTACATACGTGGTGAATTTCTTACAAAGAGCTCATTTCGAAGATGAACCCTACTCCATACGTGATGGTATCAACATCACTCGGATGGCACTAAAATTAGCCGTTCAAAAGCGATACTGGGAACCCGAAAATAGAAAACAAAAACTAACAGATAAACAGATCAAAGAAATCCTTCACATAGCAGTGCAGAATATCTTAGGTGATGAAGCTTTAAGGTATATTGAGATATGAAAGTAAATGAAAGTAAACTCCTCACATTAGTTGATCAATCCATTCTAGTAAAAGAAAATTTGAACATATTACCCATAGTTCATGGCTCTTTAGAATTTACTATTCTTGTGAAAAAACACTTTTTTGATAATCCTCCTCAAAGGGTTTTGATTGAAGCACCATATTATCTTTCGAATGAAATCCATCGTGCAATTCCTTTTGTATCTTCTTATCCTGTCATAAAGATAGAAACAGAAATCCCAAGCTACTTTATTTTAGAGCCGTTAGAACCGATTGTAGAAGCCATAAGAAATTGCTATGAACTTGACATTCCTTATCATCTAATCGATAACATAACACCGAATTTCCATGTTGCCTCATTATACAGAATTCAAACTTCTTTTCCAGATACATACGTGCTTCATTACTTAAGCCTCGAAGAATTAGTGGAGCTATACAGAAAGAAACGAAACGTCAAAAAAAATCTATACGACCTTTACAGAGAAACCTTCATGGCGCTACAAACAAAAAAGCTTTTATCGATTCATTCTGAGGAGGAAATCTTACTAATATGTGGGATTGAACATTACCATAATATTGTGAAGTTTTTAGATTACCCGGAAGAAAAACTCCAGGATCTCCTTGACTCACTTCAGATTCAACTGGCAAATCAAAGCCTTTACCAAGAAAATCAAACATACAAGATTGAAATTTTTTCCTTATCCGATCAGAGCCCAGAAGTTTTGATGCAACCCGGATATTACAATAATCTATGGAATAAGTTTCGAAATGAACCTCAAGCATGGAAATACTTTGACCGAGTTCTATTAAACAGAAACCTTTACAAAGCGACAAAAAATGAATACGAAATCCAATCAGGAGACTTTGTCCCTCCTCAAAAAGAAAAGCTCTTTTTTCAGTTTGCAAGAAATCTTAGCTTGATTTACAAAAAACTCATTCCAAATCCTTTGATTTTGATTTCAGCGGCGAAGGGTTTTGTGAACGATAACTTTGCAAAGATTTTCTACGAAAAAATCACAAGCATAGAAAAGAGCTCATCCCCTTTTCCTGAGTTAAAACTTAGCCTTGATGAATTAGGTTTGGATAAGGAAATCATACGATTTCGTTTATTGTTGTTCACTCATCACAACAAAATGGTCAAAGAAATGAAATCCAAAATTCATAAAGAAGAATATCAAGGACAGTGGAAAGAGCTCTGGAATCACTCTGGTCTTTGTTCTTATCCACCGGAAGATGTGGTTATCGAAGAATTCGGAAATTACCTAAGAAAAAGAGCCTTATCCATCGTCAAATCCCAAGATACAAGAACTCTTCCTTTTACTGCTAATCTTTATGACGGCATTGATTATCGAGAAACCATCAGAAATTACTACAAAAATACTATTTACGTAAAAGAAGCAGTAAAACGAAATTGGGATGCAGGAAACATAGTAATCATTTTTAGCTTGGATGAAGAAAAGTATCATTGGAAAAGCGTGTGGTGGGGTGAGCATTCCGAAGAAGGAGATATGGCTTTTTATGCAACCGATCCAAATGAAATGATAGTAGGACCCGGCATTGCTCGATGTTTCTATGGTGGGTTTATGTTGTCTTATCCGCCAGGACGATTATCCTACATCTGGGATGATTATGAATTGAGGAATTTTCGAAAACCAAATGAAAAACTTCTTGCAGCTGCGATTCTTTACAACACAAAAAGTGTTGTGATATACGTGGCTGATAAACCCCATAGCCAAAAAATGAACTATTTTGCTTCCCGTTTCGGACAAAAGATTGCGTATATCCCGATTTCGACGTTAAACCAAGAGAAGATTTCTCGTATTCGTAGATTTCACGTCTTGAGTGATCACAGTAAGCGAAAAGACGCAGACAAATACATCTGGTAAAAGTCATTCTCCTCTTAGCTCATGAAGGACTTACAACACGTTGCTGTCATTGGAGCAGGTGCTGTTGGTAGCTTTTACGGAGCAAAACTCGCAAAAAAGGGCTACTCCGTTGAGTTTCAGTCAAAGTATTTAGAAAACACAAAGACCCTATACGTAAAAAGCATCTGGGGTGATTTTACCATCCCTATTCGAGCTTATGCTTCAACGAAAGACATGAAACCAGCCGATCTCATCATCATTTCTACAAAAGTGCTTCCTACTGAAACAATTGCTGAGTTAGTAACTCCCATCATAAAAGACAAATCAAGAATTTTATTTCTACAAAATGGAATCAATCAAGAAGAAAAGTTTGATGATTTTATAAAAAAAAACAAATACTTTCGAAAAAAACAACCCATAATTTTGGGTGGTTTGGCTTTTACGTGCATAAACAGAATTTCGCAAAATGAAGTTCACCACTTAGATTACGGGAAAATCAAGATTGGTTCTCTAAAAAAAGAAGATCAAAAGTATGCAAAAGAAATAACTGAGATTTTTCTTTCTTCTGGGATTGAAACAGAATTCACATCTGATTTACGAAAATCCCGTTGGGAAAAGCTCTTATGGAATATTGCCTTCAATACTCTCTCTGTTATGGGAAACTCAGCAACGACCGAGCTAATCGTGAATTCACAACATGGGGAAAAATTATCAACCTTTTTGATGAACGAAATCATAAAGATCGCCGAATACGAAAAAAAATCACCTGGCAAAAAAATGGTCAAAGAAATGATAGAAAGAACCAAAAAAATGAATCCTTACAAAACATCCATGCTAATTGATTACGAACTTCAACGTCCTATGGAAATTGAAGCAATCGTTGGTGAACCCTTGCAACTTGCAAAGAAATACAAAATCTTAGTTCCTTATTTAACTTTTACTTATCACTTACTGAAATTTCTTGATGAACAAAACCGAAAAAATAATGTCTAATTTAGTATGAAGAAGACAATTTTAAGCTTCGTTTTAGGGATAGCTCTGACAGCTTCCCTTTGGGCAAAGGATGTTGAAATCACAGGTTTAGTCAATCGAGAAAAGATAGACAATCAAGAAATCCTCGTATTCATCACTGAAAACAACGAAAAATATGAGATCTCAGGGAAACTGGTTTCCGTAATCAATTCTTTTTATATCAACCAGAAGATACGAGTTTTGGGAAACATCACAAAGTTTGATCCCAAAAACCAAAAAGAAACTAAGCTCAACGGAAAGATTGATATCAAAGAAGTCATCCTAAAGTGAAGATAAAGTCTTTAAGTATTGGATGATTTTCTCCGGAATTTTCGATAAAGGAAGGATTTCTGTATGGGCATTGAGGTCGATTGCTGCCTTGGGCATTCCCCATACTATCGAAGTTTCTTCATCCTGAACAATCGTATAACCACCTTTTTGCTTGATTTTCCATAATCCTGCCGCACCATCTTTCCCCATTCCTGTAAGGAGGATGGCAAGGGTATTTTTTCCGAAAGTTTCTGCTAAAGACTCGAATAAAACATCAACCGAGGGTTTTTGAAAATTCACTTTTTCGCTGTCATCCAAATGAACTTTTGCGATGTTTCCCATTCTTAAAACTTTTAAGTGAAATCCACCTGGTGCTATCAGTACTTTCCCTAATTCTAAAATATCATTTTCCTCTGCTTCTTTTACCTGTAATTGTGAGATTTCGTTCAAACGATGGGCAAATTGATTAGTAAAACCTGGCGGCATGTGTTGAACAATCAAAATCGGTGGTAAATTCTTAGGAAGATTTGATAATAAAAACTCAATAGCCGTTGTCCCCCCTGTAGAAGCTCCAATCCCAATTACCATGTCTGTTGTTGAAATTTCTGCTAAATGTTGCTTTTTTGTGATTTTAGTTTCTTTTTTATTTGTAGGTATTGCAGATTTAAATTTTTTTAAAAATACTTCTCGGTTTTCAAAAGCTTGGCGTACTTTATAAACGATTTCATTTAAAACTTCCTGAACACTATACATAGAGGATTTATTAACCACATCAAAAGCTCCTAACTCAAAAGCACGAAAAATGGCTGATGTGTCTTTTGTTGTGATGGAACTCACAATAATAACAGGTAAAGGATGATATACCATCAGCTTCTCCAAGAAAGAAAGTCCATCCATTTTGGGCATTTCAATATCAAGTAAAAGGACGTCGGGTTTGAGCTTGACTATTTTATCTCTGGCAATGTATGGATCAGGAGCTGTTCCAACCACCTCGATGTCATCGTGAGAGTTCAGATGTCGCGTCAGGGTATCCCTTACGATGGCAGAGTCATCTACAATAAGGACCTTGATTTTTTCTCTCATTAAAGCAAAGATCAAAGATTGGAATTATACAAATCCTCGATACGTAATTTTTTGATAAATTCAATTTTTGTTTTACCTGATTTAGGGTAGAAAAACAATTTCCTTCCTTCATTCCCTCCGACTTCTTCTTCGACGATGCTGATGGAATACTGATTGAGAATCTCTTTCGCTATTTGAATATTCTTTTCCCCAATGAAAAAATATTCACTTTCATCATAAATAACACTTGCACCACCAAAGATCTTTGCTTCTAAATCACTTATATGAGAACCAGCTCTTAGAAGCTGATGGATCAAAATTTTGATTGCAATATTGCCAAATTTGGTGCTTGCTTCTTCTCTTCGTGCTGATGGTAAAATATAATGGCAAATACCCCCAAAGTTCAAGCTTTTATTGTAAACAGTTACACTAACACAAGATCCTAAGATAGTTTTTACTTCTATGTCTTCTGAAGTAAGGTAAAGCTCACCCGGCTGCAAAAAAACTAATTTTTCTGTTTTCATCTAAAGAAACCTTATTAAATTTATAACTTATTTTTGGCATAACTTAATCAAGTTTTATTTATCAAGTGAATGAAAAAATTGTAAAATCGAAATTTTTGTTTTGACTACGTTAAATATAAAAAAAAAGTATACAAGAAGCTATGAGACCGTAGCTCAGTCGGTAGAGCACCTCCCTTTTAAGGAGGGTGTCCCGGGTTCGATTCCCGGCGGTCTCAAATGCCCCGTTCGTCTAGTGGTTAGGACATCGCCCTTTCACGGCGGTAACAGGGGTTCAAATCCCCTACGGGGTGCTTCGTTTTAATTAAGAATCAGTAAGATGATAACTTTTTGAAATTAATTGAAAATTTTGCGAATTTTTCTTTACATCTAATGATGAGTCAAATCGTATGTTGGAATGAAAATAGGAGTATATCCGGGTTCCTTTGATCCTATTACCAATGGACATTTAGACATCATATATCGTGCTATTCATCTTTTTGACAAGCTTTACATAGCAATAGCGGTTAACTCCTCAAAACAAACCCTTTTTACATTGGAAGAACGAAAAGAACTTATTGAAAAAGTTTTACAAAAAAGAAGTGACATCTTCAATAATAAAGTTGAGGTTGTGATTTTCAAAGGTCTTTTGACATCTTTTGCAAAAGAAATCAAAGCAACAGCCATCGTCAGAGGACTAAGAGCTGTTACCGATTTTGATTATGAATATGCGATTTTCCAAATCAACCGAGAATTAGCATCAGATATTGATACAGTCTTTCTTTTAGCGAGCCGTGAATATTCTTATATCTCAAGTAGCATCATCAAAGAAGCAGCAAGATACGGAAAAACAATAGATACTTATGCTCCATCAGAGGTAAATGAAGCTCTTTTAAAAAAATTTGGTCATTTATAATGTTTCAACTTTTTCTGTCTTGATATCTTTTAGTTTTAACTGGTAAACTGGGATCAATAAGGTTTTGTTTTTGGCACGTAAAAAAATTCGATTTGAAATTTTGATTCCGTTTTCGCTAATTTCTTTTAGATAATCAGTCACATGATGATAGAAGGTTTCACTAACTAAAATCTGGTTAGGTTGACAAGCAGCCTGAATTCGTTGTGTTGTGTTGACAGTGTCTCCAATCAAAGTAAAATCCTTTCTGAAATCAGTTCCTATATCAGCATGAACAACAAATCCTGAATGGATACCAATTTTTAATTTAAAATTCGCTGTTTCTGTGTATTTAAGTATCTTGACTGCCGCCTCTAAGCAATCATTAGCTTGTTCAAAATATGAAAAAATAGCATCTCCCATAAATTTGTCAATATCCCCATGATGTTGATAAATGATTTGTATAATTGGTTCGAAAAATTCATTTAGATGTTTTACTATTTCTTCTGGTGTCCTTTTCTCAGAAAATCCCGTAAAGTTAAAAATATCCAAAAACATCAAATGAAGATAGCGATTCTTCGTATACTGGTAATTAATATCTTTTATATTTTCAATTCTTTCTTTTGCTATTAAATGCGTATCTCTTGATGAGTATTGCTTCAAATATTGCAAGATTAAATAGTTTTTGATATTTTGCTCTTCTAATTGTTTTTGTAATTGAAACTGATAGATTATATTTCCTAAGACTTGCCCTAATAATTCTAAGAATTCTGTTTCGATCTTTCTTTGCTTATAACCATTTTCTACATACAAAAATAAAACTCCCATCAGGTCCTTACCATGCATTAGGGGAACGTTGTAATGACCATGAGGTTGCATTCCCTCTGGATGATTGTGATGTTCCTCGTCAACGTGAGATTTAAATACCAAGCTCTTTTTCTGTGCTGCTATACCACATAAACACCTTCCCTCTGGGACAATACTACACGTTCGTATTAGACTTTCACCCACACCTTTGCGAACAAACATTTCTAATTGCTTTTTTTCTTTGTTCCATAGCATGATCCCTCCTCTTGATTCTACTTCTAACCACGGAAAGGTGAGAATAATTTCCAAAGATTTATCTAATATAGTATGTAAATCATCATTCGTGTAAAAAAGATTAAGGATTTCATAAAAATTAGAAAAAAATTGATCTTTTTCATAACTATCCATCAAAGCTGTAACTTCTTTTCGAACTGAAACGAACTCAGAAATTTCATTTGGATTAATGGGATCAAATAGAGGATAGATTGTAGAAATTACCCAATAATGACTTCCATCTTTTCGACGGTTCTTGATGAGTCCGGTCCAAGGTTTCTTTTTGTTTTTAATCGTATCCCAGAGCTCTTGAAAGACTTTCTTAGGCATATCAGGATGACGAACAATATTATGGGGTTTTCCAATCAGTTCTTCGCGAGAATAACCAGAAATTTCGCAAAAAAGGTCATTAACAAAAGTGATGATACCTTTGGGATTGGTCTTAGAAATAATAAATTCTTTTTCAATACCATCTAAGATTTGGTAAAAAAAAATGTGTTTAACAAATTCAACCATAGATTTACGATATTTAAATATCGATTTCAAAGTCGTCAATCAATTTTACAAGTAGACAAAGATTTTATTATGAGAAAAAAGCAAATGAGGTTATCTTCGAATTTGCGAGATATTTGCGAGATAAACGAAAAGGGATGGGCTCATTTTTATGAGCCCATCTGTTTTTAGGAATTAGGCGTATTTTCGGAAGTATTCTTTTGCACCTTCTATATCTGCTTTCATTGTATCCATACCTTCTTCCCAGTTCGCAGGACAAACTTCACCAGGATGGCTTTCGACGTAAATATCAGCTTTTAATAGTCGCAAGACTTCCCGAACATTTCTTCCTACGTTGTTGTTATTGATAATTGAAATCTTCAAAATTCCCTTTGGATCAATAATAAATACAGCCCTTAAAGAAACACCAGCATCTTCAATTAGAACATTGTATTTTCTTGAGATTTCTTTTGTAATGTCAGATACTAATGGGTATCTGATATTTCCTAATCCTCCATCTTTACGAGGGGTGTTGATCCATGCCAAGTGACTATATTTACTATCCACACTCACACCTATGATCTCAGCCCCAACTTTTTTGAACTCGTCATACATATCGTCAAAAGCAGTAATCTCAGTGGGGCAGACAAACGTAAAATCCAAAGGATAAAAAAACAAAACCACGTATTTCCCTTTGTAGTCAGAAAGGGAAATGGTCTTAAATTGTTTTCCTACTACCGCTTCAGCAGTAAAGTCTGGAGCTTTTTGTCCAACTTGTAAACAATGGTTTTTTTCCATACATTGTCTCCTTTTTTAATTAGAATGATTTTAATTTTATAATAAAAATAAAAGTAAAATCATTCTAAAGACAAATCATTTTCATAAAATTGTGAAATTTTTTTATAATCCCTTTTGAATTAAAATGAGTTCATTCAATTTTATACGAAAACGCGAAAACTTATCTTCAAAAAACAAAAGAGTTTTCTATCCATAGTATGGTATTTACTATTAAATATTAAAAGCCAAAATCAGTTTATTTGTAAAAACTTTTATATCAAATAAAAACTCAAATATGAAGTATAAAAAAATCTTGGCTTAAGTTTTTTCTAACATACAATAAGACTTTTTTATTTATGATTGCAAATGACTTCTTGAGAGAGCTTTTTTAATATTTTGAGAATTCATGATGCCATATGAGCATAAGGAGTGGTTAAGTAAGTCAATACATGGAAACCTAGAAATGAATAAATCACGCTTATGAGAATTTGATTAGAAAAATCCCAAAGAACTAATCCTAATTGATTTAAACTGATTATTAATTAAAAAACTTTTCTTTTGATATGGATTTTTTATTTTGAATTTATGATTGATTCTGCTTTTCTTACGTTTATGATTTCTTTGCACAACTTTTTTCGTTGGTTAATAGTGATCGGCATTCTCTTGATTTTTGCTTTGCTTCTAAAAAACTACATTAAGGTCTCTAAAATGCAAGAAACTGAAATCACAAACTATTTGTCAACTTCTCTTGTATGGCTAAAGAAATTTCTCTTTCGCTATTCTCTTTTGGTAAATATTCAATTGTTTTTGGGATTCACACTTTATTTCTTTAATCCCTCTGTTTTGGGTTCATGGAATAACTTTTCTGAGATGATCAAACAAAGAGAACTTCGAATGATCGCTATTGAACATCCTACTTTAATGATCATTTTTGTTGGATTGGTTCATATGATGAATAGTCGTTTAGAAAACATTGATAAGGCAAAAGACTTGAGAAAAGTTCTTATCTTCAGTTTTATCAGTATTCTGGTTTTATTTGCAGGGATTCCTTGGTTTCGCCCCTTACTTCGTTTTGGCTTTTAGTCTAATTTTAGAAAAAAGTAGAGTCGGAGTTCTACTTGATTACACTCCGACCGTAATTGCTTGATTTAAAATATCCCTTGCACAAACACGAAGAGCCATTACTTCTTCGGCTCCTTCGAAAATCGAAAATACACGGGCATCAACAAAATAACGAGAAACTGGGTATTCTTCTGCATAGCCCATCCCTCCGTGGATTTGCATAGCTTCACGAGTAACCCACTCAGCAAGTTTGGAGGCATAGAATTTCACTAAGGTGGCTTCCATGTTGCCTTTATCTTCGTCCATCATTCTTGCGACTTCGTAAGAATACTGCCTACATGCTTGTGTGATAATTGCCATTCGTGCTAATTTCCATTTTGTTAGCTGATATTCACTGATTTCTTTACCAAAGACTTTTCTTTCTTTTGAATATCGATTGGCTGCTTCTAATGCAGCTTGCATCACTCCTGTAGCTCTTGCAGCGGTTTGAACCCTTCCTCCTGCAAAACCAGCCATCTGTAAATAAAAACCTTTTCCTCTTCCCCCTTCTCCTCCAATGAGGTTTTCATCGGGAACAAACCAGTTTTCAAAGCTTACTTCAAAACTATGCATTCCTCGATAACCAATGGTTGGAATCGCAGAGCCTGTGATGTGCCCTTTGATTCCGTTTTCTTCTTTTGTGAAAGAAAATTTATGTTCCTTCGAACGTGGTTTTTCAGCTAATAAAATCGAAAGTCCCTTGTGTTTGAGGTTGGGATCCTTTTCTGTCCTTGCTAAAACTAGGAGAGTATCTGCATAACCTGCAAACGTACACCAAGTTTTCACGCCATTAATCACCCAGCCACCGTCAACCTTGTCAGCAGCCACCTTCATACCAGCAACATCACTACCAAAATTCGGCTCAGTCACAGCAATAGCAACCATCCTCTCACCAGATGCAATCATAGGCAACCACTTTTGCTTTTGTTCTTCCGTTCCACCTTTTAGAAGAGCCTTGGATAAAATCTCAGGTCTTGTGATGAGGGAACCTGCAATCCCCAAACTACCTCGAGATAATTCTTCAGTGACAATCATCATTCCAATGTTTCCAAAGGAATCCAAATACCCACCATATTTTTCAGGGATTGATAGACCAAAAGCTCCATTTTCAATCAAAGTTTGAATGATTTCTTCGGGAACAAACTCATCATGCCGATGAACTCTTTCTGCATGAGGATAAACAATCGTCTCAGCAATCTTTCGGTAAGTATCTCGAATATCCGTGTAGTCATCTGTATCAAGAGCTCCGTAATTTCCCTTTAGAACTTCGTTTGCTACGTAATCATATAACTTTTTATCTAAAAGGGCTTGAACACTTTGATTCACCTCACTCGAAAACAGTTCATTTAATTCATCATTTGTGATTTCATATTCTTGCATACGTGATGAGAGTTCACTTCGCAAATGATGGAATGATTCCCCCAAAAAGATAGCCGCCATAGTTTGTTCTAAGGGAGTGTATTTTACTGCGTATTTGAGGAAATAATCAGAAACAGCTTTCTCTGCAACGCAAAATGCTAAATTGTAAAAGACATATTGGTTTTCATCCATTTTATCTACAGAAATTCCGCTGTGATCTTTTACTTTGTTAGCTAACCTTTCGATGATTTTATTGAGTTGGGTGTGATATAAATTTTGAACCTTTTGGATTAGTCGATTATCTATCATGAGAATATTTTTTTGATTTTTCTTTTAGTGGCTACAATTTTTCAAAAATCCAAGTCTTTTTCTTTTGAGAAAACCATTTCTTTTCTCGAAATTATGTATTGATGAGCTCCATCAAAAAAAGAATTATGATTTCTTTACCTGTGTTCATTGCAATATTACTATTTAGTGTTTTTATTAGTTACTCATTTTCCTCACAAAAAACAATCTCAACAGCTCCAAAAACAGAAAGGTTGTATTATTTAGTTCCTATTCTTTTGTTTCATAACGTTGATGGCTTCGGACCTTTCTCTCTCACAAGGCAGGAATTCAGAAAATATCTGGATGTTATCAAAAACGAGAATATTCGAGTAATCTCCCTTAGAGAATTGTATGAACATGCAATTACAAACACTCTTTTAGAAAAGCCTTCAGTTGTCATTACTATTGATGACAATTATACAAACATCGTTAGGGTTCTAGCGCCAATTTTGAGGGAATATGGGTTTCATGCTACGTTCTTTTTTTACACAAACATGATTTATCCTCACCCCATGTTTGGAAGTAGTTGGGAGGATTTAAAGCGTTTATTACAAGAGGGGTTTGATATTCAAAATCACTCCCACACCCACACTATCTTTCACATTCGACAAGAGGGACAGTCCGAAGCCGACTTCAGAAATAAACTATATCAAGAAATGGTGTATTCAAAAAAAATTTTCGAAGAAAAACTAAATCACAAAATTTGGGCATTTGCCTACCCTATGGGTCTATACACAGAAGAACTTCATAAGTATGCTTTTGAAAATGGCTATCAATTGGTTCTTACAACAGACGCAAAACCCGTGGATTTAACAAAAAAATTCGAAGGCGTCATGAGACGATACACAATCCACAAATTCGAAAACCGAGATAACTTTATCGAGTACAAATACTTCCTCTCGTTCTCAAAAATAAAAATCACTGACTCCCACTCCCAAAACAAGAAGTGAAACTTTTGCTTTTTTGATTTTTGTAAAATGCTTGTTTCCCTTAGCTTAGGTTGAGAACTTGGGATTTCGTATATGGCAGTGATTTTAGATGGAAAAGCCCTTTCCGAAAAAATCCGTGAAAGTTTGAAAATTCAAGTTGAGGAACTAAAGAAAAAGTACAACAAAACTCCAACCTTAGCGACTATTCTTGTTGGTAATCATCCAGCATCACAAACCTACGTAAATATGAAAGTCAAAGCATGCGAAAAGATAGGAATGAATTCTTTCAAAATTCACATGAAAGAAACTTCCACAACAGAAGAAGTTCTTCATGAAATCCAAAAATTAAATCAAGATCCTAATGTTGATGGAATTTTACTACAACATCCAGTCCCCAAACTTGTGGATGAACGATTGTGTTTTGATGCAATCGATATTGAAAAAGACGTTGATGGAGTAACGACATTAGGCTTTGGAAAAATTAGTTTTGGTCTTCCAACGTATCCGTCTTGTACTCCTGCAGGCATCATACGACTTTTGGATGAATACAACCTAAACTTAGAGGGGAAGCATTCCGTGGTGATTGGTCGTTCCCCCATACTTGGAAAACCACTTTCGATGCTCCTTTTGCAGCGAAATTCGACTGTAACAATATGCCATTCAAAAACGAAGGATTTGCCAGAAATCGTTCGAACTGCTGATTTTGTCTTTGCTGCATGTGGCATTCCCAAGTTTGTCAAGGGTGATTGGCTAAAGGAAGGATGTGTTTTGGTGGATGCGGGCTACAATCCCGGAAACATCGGTGATGCTGATTTTGAGAGCTGTTATCCAAAGTGTTCGTATATCACACCAGTTCCAGGGGGTGTAGGACCGATGACTATCACTATGCTACTATATCATACTTACTTAGCCGCAGAAAAGAAAGTCAAAAAAGCTTAGGTTTCCTCGAGACCTATTCGATAATAATCTATTGCCATAGAAACAATTTCCTTCACAGGTCTACAATCAGGAGATAAAATTTCTCCTGTTCGATTTGCTGCTAATACTCCACAGCCTCCACCACATGACAATGAAACTGGACAGGTTCTACATTCAGGAATAGACAGAACATCTCTGGTTTGCCACTTCAAACGCTGTTCTTCTTGACTGTCCTTCAATAAAACCGCTTGGTGGTACATTTCAGGTTTATGTGATGTGTTTATAAACTTTACTTCTGCATCAATAGCCTCTGGACTATAACTCTGTAGCCTGACAGAATCTTTGACTAATTTTGTGTTTTCGAATATGTTTCCCAGTTTGTATTTCTCAACTCCAACAGATGCCGTGCAACCATAGATATTCCCGTATAAGTCAAATGCCCATTCTTTTTTCCCCGCAGGACAACCATCAAAAATCGGCATTGGCAAAGTGCCGTTTTCCGCCAAGTATCGTATACCATGAAAATGGGGTTTGTGAAATTTCTTCATAATGGGATATTTCTCAGCTAAGTCGATAAAATCCTTCCAGAGCTCAACTCGGTTATACAGGCTTGCTTTGGGTTGGCATGTATGTAGTTCATAATTTCTTCCAATCGTAGTTTCAAAAAACGAATCTGAATAATTCAACCAACCAGCTTCTTCTGCGTATTCTGCTAATTTTACGAGTGTGGGCAAATTTTCTTTATCAACAATCATTCTTAGATTGACTCGATACCCACTTTTTAGGGCTTCGGAAACACCGAGAGCTACTCGTTCAAACGTAGGTTTACCAGATGCTGTGGGTCTTCGTTTGTTGTGCTGTTCAGGACTTCCATCAATACTTACTTGAATTTCTCTGATTCGAACCCCAATTCTCTTGAAGTCCAGAACGTAATTTACAAGCTCATAGCCATTGGTCACAATCGTGATTTCGTAATCGTATTCTTTGGCTTTTTCTAAGAAATACAAAAGATTTTTTTTGTATCGCTCACCACCGAGTAAAGGTTCACCACCAAATAAGGTAATATATGGCTTGATTTTTTCATTGGCAAATTGAATAGAAATGTATTGGAAAAACGCATTTGTAACTTCAGGTGTGATGATTTTCGAATTTTCTTTATAACTCTCTTGAAAACAATAAACACAAGAAAAATTACATGCATAAGTAGTAGAAAAGATGATTTGAACTGGCGTATTTTCGTATTCTTCCAAAAATTCGATATATTTTTCGTGAATGTATTCTTGTTCGTCTTCTACGGATGGAAAAAGATAACCTCGTTCTAAAAAGTAATCTTTCAAATGATAATCTGACCATTCATTTTTCTCGAGTCTTTTTTCTAATTCTTCTCTTTCTTCTGGAAGGACCTCATCAATAGCACCTGTCAGGTAATTCATGATGAAAAAACGCTTTGAGGGAGTTTCAAACGTAAAAGTATAGCGGGATTTTATCATACTCACCACCTTTTGTTTTTGAAACTAAAAAAAAGCCCCAGGTGGGGCAGTAATTAATCGTGACAACCAGAGATAATTTTAGATTGTTTGGAGCAGCACTGAGCTACTTTTACCAACTTTTCTACTGGTTTTGGTCTGGAAATTGGGCGAATTCCTTTTGTTTTTGTCATTTTTTACCTCCTATTTTTTGTATCCCCGAATTGTGATACTTCTTATGAGGACTCGTTCTTTCCCTTTCTCGTATGGTGCACTTTCTTCTAAGATTTCAATTTCCTTGAAGTTTGCCTTTGCTATAGCAAGAAAATACTCTTCTTTTGTGATGGCTCCACCATAACATTGTGCCCAAGATTCTGGATCATTTTTGACTTCCTCTGGTAATTCCTTCTCGGCTATAATATCAGAAATCACAAATCTACCATTGGGTTTGAGGATACGATAAATTTCTTGATAAACCTTCGCTTTGTCCTTTGCGTGATTAATAACACAATTAGAAATCACCACATCTGCAACTTCATCACCGAGAGGTATGTTCTCAATCTCACCTAGAAGGAAATCTACATTTTTTAAGCGTAGCTTTTCGGCATTTCTTTTTGCCACTGATATCATCTCTGGGGTTGCATCAATCCCAATTGCTTTTCCAGAGGAACCTATATATTTAGTTGCTTTAATTACGTCTGTTCCTCTGCCCGAACCCAAATCAACCAAGACTTCTCCAGGCTTCAAAAAAGAATATTCAATGGGAGAGCCACAAGAAAGGCAGCATGCAGCATCTGCCTCTTGTGCATATCGAACTTTTATGGAATCTAAAAACAACAATTCCATCTTCAGGGAACCAAAAATTTTTTATTTCGTTAATACTAAATCTTTTTCTTTCTTTAATTCATGATTTAATTCTGCAATGTATCTTTCGCAACTCATCGCTGCAATGGTTCCTTCACCAACAGAGATTGTTACTTGTCGATATTTTTTGGAACGCAAATCCCCAGCTGCGAACACTCCTTCAATGCTTGTTCTCATATCTTCATCTGTGATTAGATAACCCCACTTGTCTTTAGCCAAATCCTCTTCGATAATGGACAAATTAGGTACATACCCAACGAAGATGAAGACTCCATCAGTGATTATATCAGAGTATTCTTTGGTTTTTACATTTTCAATAGTCACCTTCATCCGACCATCAGGGAGTTTCTCGAAGGCTCTCGGTTCGCTATTCCATACAAAGTGAATTTTGGGATTTTGAAAGGCTTGTTCTTGAGCAGTTTTATTGGCTTGTAGATGATCAAACTGATGAACAATTGTTACTTTATTTACAAACTTCGTCAAGAACAGAGACTCTTCTACAGCTGAGTTACCACCCCCAACGACCACTACTTCTTTTCCTTCGTAATATTTACCATCACAAGTAGCACAATAAGAGATTCCATGTCCTTTGTATTCTTCTTCGCCGGGAACTTTTAGTTTTCTGGGTTCTGATCCCATCGCTAATATGATTGCTTTTCCGTGGATTTCTAAATCATCATCAATCCAAACAACGTGATCTCTTGGTTGTAATTTTACTTTTGTCACATCAACGGCACTAATGATTTCGGCACCAGCTTCTCGAACCTGTTTTTGCATTCTTTCTCCCAACTCCCAGCCAGAGATAGGACCACCTGTCCCCGGGAAATTCGAGATCATGTGAGTAATTTTGACTTGACCACCTGGCAAATCTTGATCTATTATAATCGTATCCAATTTCGCCTGAGCCAGATAAAGACCTGCTGTTAATCCTGTTGGACCACCACCCAAGACAATCACATCTACATCACGCCTTTTCTTTGGTTTTTGAGAAAGTCTCTTTTTGACTTCTTCTTCTCCAATCAGATTTGAGATTTGTTCGATGATTTCTTTTTTCTTAATTCCGCCTGTGAGTCTTTTCCCTACTTCCTTTCCGCGAGGTTGATAAAAAATCAAAGTTGGGCTTGACCTTACACCTAAACTCAAAGCAAGTTCACGATTTTTTTGCCTCCACATCTTGAGAAACACAATCTTATCACCAAAAATTTCTGATAGTTCTTCATATTTCGGTGCTAACGCTTCGCAAGGAACACATTCATCGGAATAAAAATCCAAAATCACGGGTTTGTCTGATTGTAGCACGTATTTTTCATAATCTTGTGCTTGGATTTCAATCACGTTTTTACCCATAACTTCCTCCTAATCGATAGGATGCTTATACCCCATACAGGTATAATGTAATTACCATAAAATATTTAAGTTTGTCTTTGGCAACAAAAAATTAATTCACTGACTACAAATACATAATACGTGTATAATCTATTTGACGAAAAAAACATTTCTTAATTTTTTGGCAACTATGGAAAAAACAAAATTAACTCCCAAAGATATGATTGAAGAGATTGTTAATTCCTCTGAAGATGACATAAAAGATTTTGTTCAAAAAGCCTCTGATAATTTCGTTTATGGTTCAGATAATTGTTCCGAAGCCATTGCCTCATCGATTGCAGAATTCGATCAAGTTCCTTCATTACAATACAAAGCCTTTGTAAGTGGTTTTGGGAAAGGGATTGCTGGAAAAGGAGAAACCTGTGGAGCTCTTTTAAGTGGTATTAGCTTCATAAGTAAATACGCAGCCGAAAAAGGATACAACAAAAAAGAAATTCGAGAATTCGCCCAAAAATTCTACGACAACTTCGAGCAAACTTTCAAGGGAACTCTCTGCAAGCACTTAAGTGGACATGATTGTGATGTTCCATTCGATAAGGACTTCGACTTGCATACTTGTGGTGTATATATTGCCTTTTCAACTAAATATGCCTTAGAATTCGCAAAAAAACTAAAAGAAAATCAAAAAAATTAAATTCAATTAATTAAATAAATTTATAAAATCATTAAACTATTTTCTTTTCGTTAATTTTTTTATCTATCTTTTGTTTTTTATTCTACATTTCACATTAGTTTTACTTTTAAGTTGACGTTATATTTTTCAATAAAATGTTCTAATGATGGAAATCAAAACGCCTTTCTCGAGTGTGGACATTATTATTGAAATTGGTGATTCGATTGTCTTGATTGAAAGAAAATATCCTCCTGTTGGTATTGCTCTTCCTGGTGGTTTTGTGGATTTGTGGGAAAGTCTCGAAGAAGCCGCCATACGAGAAGCCAAAGAAGAAACTTCGTTGGATGTTGAGTTGTATGATTTTTTATATACTTATTCCGATCCCAAACGTGATCATAGATTTCACACGATCAGTTCTGTTTTTATAGCCAGAGCTGAAGGAGAACCCAAGGGAGCCGATGATGCAAAGAAAGCTTTCTTAGTTCCTATCCATGAACTTTTGAACATAGAGTTCGTTTTCGATCACAAAAGAATCATATCAGATTATATTCGATACAAGAAAACAGGAGTAAAACCTAATCCCAAAGAATTTATGCAAACCAAATAAAAGTCATAAGAATTGTTTTACACAAAATAAGTGAAGTTAAAATTTATGTATTTAGTTTAAGTTTAAGATTCCTAAAAGAACCTATCCTATCAAAGAGTTAAACTTTAATTTCTACTTTAATGTCGGACTGGATGACAACAAGAATGTAGATTTTTCGATGACCTATTTTTTAATTCATTATATGCATCGACAAAATTTAAAACTTTTCCTCCAAAACCTTTCGTAAATCTTTCTGCATCTTCTTTATTGTTAAAAGCAATCACACTGGGACTGCAACAAGGCACAGCAAGAGAATCCACAACAAAATTCGCCTCGTAAGAATTGATGGGTTGTCGCTTAATGAAATCATAGCAAATTGCTGCGACATTTTTTTGTTCATATTTTTGATGCAAGATTAACCCGCAATGCTCACAACAAGCCTCAACGATTTCAGAAGTATCAAGTAATATTTTGTATGAAGTTTGAGGATTGATATTCTTGAAACATATAGGACATTGCTTATTTTGATTTTGATCTTCGATTTTTTGTTTGTTCTCTTTTTCTTGTATCTTAATGCTTCCGTGTTTTTTATCAATGAAACCTTCATTTGAAAGCTCCCTTATATCTCGATAGATGGTCATTTCGGATACATTCAACATCTTGCTTAAGTCTTTGGCTGTTGTGACCTTTTTCTCCTTCAAGATTTCTAAAATAGAAGCCTTTCGATTTTCTTTTTCTTTGTTCATATCTTTGATTTTAAAAAACAATACGATTGTTTTGTCAATTTTATTTTAATCTAAATTTTGTTTTTCGTTGATATATCGTTAGGATCACAGGAGGCTTTGAAAAAACACTTGCTATTCCAAAAAAAAATTCAAAGTATGTATTAATGAAAAAAATTCGGCTATTACATTTAAATTTAGCCTCACATTCCCGTGATCCAACAAAGAAGTAACAGTAATTCTTGATGGAATATTGTATTTCTGACATTCTTTATAAATCATAATAGACTCTTCAGGAGGAATTACAGAGTCATTTTTGCCATGAAGAATAGAAATCTTTGCTTTGATAAATCGAATATAAGGAAGAACATCGAACTTTACGTTAATGTTTTTCACTTCTGGGTGATTCATGGCAGAATCAAAAATCTTTTTTCTTTCTTCATCATCATTCATTAATTTCTCAAAAGTTTCTCTGATATGAGGATACTTCTCTAAGTGTTCTTCAAGTTTTGGGGGTTTGGTCTTCAAAGCATCATCAATGGCTGCGATATAGAATGCTTCTACGAGTTCGGGATAGTTGTATTCTTTTATGTAGGGCAAAAGGTTTTTCAGTATGATGAAATATCCATAAGGATCAACATCTTTATTTAAAATTAAAAAACTGGCAGTTGTTCGAAAATGAGCAAAAGAACCTATCAGAAAAATTGAGTTAATATAGTCTCGTATTTCTGAATGGGAAGAAGCTATCAAAGTCAAAGCCCCTGAAAATGATACCGACATAAGATAGATTTTTTCTTCATGATGGATTTGAATAATGGTTTTCAAATCTTTTACGATATTGTCTATACTTTCTGGTTGGATTTCGAGTTTGTGGATTTCAGGGTAATAAGGAAGATACGTGATAAACCCCAATTGTCGAAAAATCTCACATTGCTTAAGTAGTCTTGGATCATCAATTCCTCTTACAGTCATCCCTGGAATAACAACCAAGATTTTTTCTTTTTTGTGATTTTCGATAGGGCTAAACTTATAGCAAGGTTTTTCGTTTATCGTTATCTTTTGGAAATTATGGATTTTGAATTTACTAATGGGTTTTATTGATTTGTTTATATATTCAAGAGTTCGAATCATAGTTCCTATACGAATACTTTTTCTATCTTATTCAATATCTTTTGATTTACAATCTCATAAAGAATTCGTATTTTTCTTTTTTAGTGTGATGATTGTGCCAAGTTCCATAAGTAATTTAAAACTCCTTTGATGGCTATTCCTGTGGCTTTCTCTTCCTTGTCCACATCACCACCAGCTATGTCTAAGTGAAAACAAACTTTCTCTCGTGATGATAATCCACTAAATATAAAAGATGCCGCAGTTTGAGCTCCTCGATATTTTTCGTTTCCGATGTTATTGATATCTGCACCATCCAATTTACTTTTGATGTCTTCATAATCATCATCTTCAATTTCTAAACTTTGATAGGGTTCTCCAATCTCTTCGAGAGCTTGTTCAAAATCCTTTCGTTTATCTCTGCGAGTGGACATTAAAGCAATGCGTGGTCCCACAGCTCTTGCAGCAGATCCGGTCAAAGTAGCAATGATGATAAAAATATCATTTTCTTCTTTTTCAGCAATGCTTATGGCATCAATCAGCGTTAATCTTCCTTCGGCATCGGTATGACGGATTTCCACTCTTTTTCCACTATGGGAAGTTACAATTGAGTCTGGAAGCATAGCATCTGAATCAATTTTATTAGCCGTCACAGGACAATAAGCCGTGATTTTCAAGTAAGGTATCTGCAAATTTGCGACCTCTTCGATGATAGATAAAACAGAAGCTCCACCCGTCATATCCGCTTTCATTGTGTTCATGTAATTATCAGGCTTGACTTGGTATCCTCCTGTGTCGAAAATGATGCTTTTACCGAGAAGAGCAATCCTGTGTTTGATCTCTGTTTTTGGAGTATATTCCACCCTAATCCATTTGGGAGGATCAGAAGCAAGAGAGCCTTTTGCCACCATGTAAAAACATGGCATATTAGTTTTGATCCATTCCACGTCGTCTATGATATCGATCTTGAGTTGATGGTTGTTTAGACTTTTCGCTTTTTCTACTAAAGTGAGGGTAGTTTTGGTATTCGATGGCATATTCACTAAATCTTTCGTATTTGCCCTCGCTCGTAAAACAGATAAGCTAAATCTTTGAATTTCTTCGGGTATATCTTCATCCAGAAAAATTTTTAATTCCTCTATTTCTTTTGAAATTTCTTTTGCTTCTAAGCTGTGATAAGTGTATTCTTCAAAAGCAATCAAAATGTTTGTCAATAGTGATCTTAAATGAAAAGATATTTCAAAAGTTTTATAAAATTCTTTTATTGATTCAAAATCAAAACCCATTTTTGAAATTTTCTTTTTTTTGATGGTTTGTAGAGCTTTCAATATAGCACGAGATATTTTGTGCTCAGGATTGTATAAAATTTCTTTTATAGTTCCAAGACCTACAAACAAAATCGAAGTTTCTTTGGCGGAAGGAAACAAAAAGCTACTTCCATATTTTCCTTGAAACTCTTCTTTAGAAAATACTTCAAAGATTTTGTAAATTCCATTTAATTTTTCTAAAAAAGAAGATGAGAAAATTTCGCTTTTATCGTTTGACTCAGATTTCGGCTTTTCAAAAACAGGCACAACGAAATAGTCCCACTCTTTCGCCTGATTTTCCCAATCCAAACTTATATTAGATTTCTCAAAAACGAACTTCTGAATTCTATATGGCATACTACCACTTTATATGGTTTTTTATTTTTTTCTATTTTTTTTTATGCTAAAATTCTTGATTTTCAATTGAATTCGAAAATATTATGAAATTCATAATTATGCATGAAGAAGATTTTGAATTTCTCACACATACTTCTCAAAGAACAACTTCAGAGGATATTTCTGATCATGAATATCAAGAAACTTTTCGACTTCCTCTCTCCTTCGAAGAAATCAAAGCCAAAACAGAAAAATACATTTTAAACACATATCAGCGATTTCCAGTAGCGTTCTACTATGGGCAAGGTGCTTACGTATACGACTCAAACAACAAGCAATATATCGACTTTCTTAGTGGAATTTCAGTAACAAATTTGGGACATGCAGAATCAAGCATCCTTCAAGCCATTGAAGAACAAAGCAACCGTATTATCCATTCATCAAACTTATTTTATTCAGAAGAACAAGCCCTCCTTGCCGAAGTTTTAGTGGAAAATAGCTTTCCCGGAAAGGTCTTTTTTTGTAATTCAGGAACTGAAGCAAATGAAGCAGCCATCAAGTTTGCAAGGCTTTACGGACAAAAACAAAAAAATGGAGCTGAAATTCTTGTTTCTTTAGAAAGAAGTTTTCATGGTAGAACCTTTGGAGCTCTATCCATCACAGGAAATGAAAAAGTAAGAAAAGGATTGGGAAGTTTACTTCCTAATGTCAAAATCATTCCACCAAATATAGAAATACTTGAAAGAGTCTTCGAAGAACATCAAGATGATATTTGTGGAATTTTTCTTGAACCCATCCAAGGGGAAGCTGGTATCTACCCATTATCAAAGAATTTTTTGCAAAGAGCAAGAGAACTAACAAAAGAAACAAAATCTTTACTAATTTTTGATGAAATCCAATGTGGGATAGGAAGAACAGGGCATTTATTCGCATTTCAATATTATGATATTGAGCCAGACGTCATTACCCTTGCGAAAGGATTAGGAAATGGCTTTCCAATTGGTGCAATGATCGTAAAAGAAGAATTTGCAGATGTATTTGTGCCGGGTATTCATGGTTCTACATTTGGTGGAAATCATTTAGCTTGTCGAGTAGCCTTCGAAACGATAAAAATATTTCTCACAACGGATATTTTAGACAATGTGAGGGGACTTTCTGAATACTTCTTTAAAAGGCTTTATATCTTAAAAAGCCAGTTTGACTTTATCAAAGAAATTCGGGGTGTGGGATTGATGTTTGGTATTGAATTGAATCGCCCATGTCGTGACGTAGTAATGAAGTGTCTTGAGAATGGACTTATCGTGAATTGCACCGCCGAGAACGTCATTCGCATTCTTCCTCCTCTGAATATTGATCTTGAGTTAGCCAATGAAGGTTTGAATCTCTTGCAGAAGTCTTTAGAATCTTTTCGTTAATTTTTCTTGATGGTTCGATAATAGAAAAAATGTCCATTCAAAACATTGACTTTGCAAAAAAATTTAAAACTGAAACTACCCAAAAACCTGTCCAAAAAAAAGATGTATATGCAAAAAAATATAAGCTTCATTTTGTTTTTTTTCTATTGGGATTTGTTTTAGGAACTCTGATTACCTACCAAATCATGAAATTCAAAGAGATAGAAAAAAACCTAATCATAAATCCAGATCGATTCGAAGAAGGTCCCGGTGCCACAAACATCACAACAAAGAAAAAAATATCATCAAATGTAGTGGTCTCGAATGTGCCTCAGAGAAATGCAGATGTGATGGTTTTTTTGGGGATTTATCCTGCAAAACAATCTTCAGAAATCATCAGGTATTTGCAAGACAAACAGGTTTTAGCAAATGCCAATATAGTGCCATGTTCGAAATTAGAAAATTACCCTTTGTTCAAACAGGGTGCAATTTTTCGTATTCCTGTAAAAAATGGTGAACACCAAAAATTAGCAATCGGATGCTTTTATTCTCATGATGAAGCATTAGAATTATTAAAATCCCTCAAAAAAATCAATCCCACTTTGTTTGCCGAGTCAGAGATCATTCAAATCGAAGATTAATCAAAACGGCTTTAAAATTGCCAAAAGCACAGTGATAATCAAAATCAACGTTGGAACCTCATTCATGATTCGAAATTTCTTTGATGGATAAGCTACTCCTTTCTCGAATTGTTTCATGTAATATGGCACCAAGAAATGCCAGTAAAGCAAGACAAATACAACTAAAATCTTCACCCAAATCCACCCAACATTAAGAAAATAATTCCAGTTCATAATGAGCATGATAATCCCGAATGTTACTGTAAGTATCATAGCTGGCATCATGATGATCTTATAGAGTCGTCTTTCCATGATAGCTAATTGGTTTTTTACTTCTTGATGAGGATTTTCCATATGATAAACAAACAAGCGCCAAATATAGAACATCCCAGCAAACCACGCCACCATGAAAATGATATGAAATGCTTTTATCCATAAATAAATCATTGACTCTACTCCTTTTTCTAATTAATTTTATCCAAATGGACGATGAAATTGAATCGTTTCTTGCGTCTCATTTTATTCTAACTTTATCCACTTTTGATGGTAGCACTCCCTACTCAACTCCACTTTTTTATGTTTTGTTTCACGAAGGACTTTTTTTTCTATCAGATGTTACTACAAAGCACGCACAAGATGTCATCAAAAATTCCATTGTCTCAGCTTCAGTTCACACATACACGAGAGAAGTAAAAAACATTCAAGGGATTCAACTCGTTGGAGTTTGCAAGCTCATCAAAAACACCCGAGAAATCCAACAAAATGATATCTTTCAGTTTGAAGAAAAATCATGGATAGTAAGTGAAATTTACAAATTTTATTTAGAAAAATTCCCAGAGGCTCATCATATCCCTTCGTATCTATGGGGAATTTTTCCTTTTTGGATAAAGTTCACAAACAATCAAAACTACTTCGGATACAAAAAAATATGGAGGCAGAAAAATGATTTTAGTCATAGATGGATTCAACTTAATTTATAAATTCACTGACTTAGAAGAATACATCCACAATCGAGAGCTAGAAAAAGCAATCACAGGATTAATCGAATACCTATCCTATTTTGCTAACCAACTGAAGAAAAAACCAGTAATCTACGTATTTTTTGACGGGAAAAAACAAAAAGGTGATGATACATACCAAGAAAACGTCAAAGGGATACATTGTTTTTATGGTCATGATATTTCCGCTGATAGTTTAATTATGGAATTCCTCAAAGCTAAAAAAGCAAATAACGTCTCGGGAATTAAAGTAATCAGTTCTGACAAAAAGATTCAACAATTTGCCAAAAGCCATCGATATGACTATCAGAGCTCAGAAGAATTTTACATTTGGCTAAAAGAAACAACGAGCAAAAAAACCCTAACCAACGAAAAGCCTGATAAGATCACAAAAAAAGAAGTTGATTATTGGCTAAAAGTCTTTAAGGAGCGTTAGGATTTTGTCTAAGTAATGAATGGTTAAAGTTTTGAAGTTGATGTTATGATCATCGTAATTTTGATGAGCTAAACCAATACAAGCAGGACATCCTTTTTCGCAATCGCAGGTTTGAATGTTTCTGATGGTTTCCTCAAGGATCAAAGAAAAATTACTCAAAACAACGTAGCTGATTTCCAAGCCCCCCGGAAAGTTGTCAAAAAAATAAATACATGGCTGATTGTAGTAAGTATCCATGACTTCGCAAGCAAAACGAAGATCGTTTTTCTCAAACATGGCAATGATGGTGGAAGTCAAAGCCAAAGCATGACTCAGAGATTGAAGTAAAACACTCAAAGGTTCATGCTCGAAGAAGTTTCTCGCAAATACTAACCAAACACTTTGGGTGTGCATTGTAATTTCTGGTAAGTGGATTACGCCATGACCCACATTCTCGTTTGTGTAGAACTTGATCTTTTTATACAAGATTGGAGTTGATGAGATACTGATTTCTCCTTTGTAAACTGAAATCATTTGATGGTTCTTGGCTAATTCGCTTTGGAGGGGCTTGATAAGAACCTTTTCTTCTGCTTCGGTGTAATAATCAGTATCAATTTGTTTGACATTGGCAATCTGTTTTTCCCAATCAAGTTCTTCTACAAAATAGGTTTTTGTCTGGTGGATGTAAATTGCTTCTGGATGCAAAAGCAAAGGAGCTGAGTAATAATCCATTTCCCCAATGACTTTTTTTTCTGGAGTTGTAGTATCAATAATAGTAAAGTTCTTTTTGGGTCCGCTTCGTAAACTAAAGGCATGTGCTGGATGAAATGATGTACCCCAATAGAATCTTTCGTTTTTTTGAATGACAAGCTGATTTTTTTCTAATTGTTTTAGAATTTCTTTTGCATATTGATACTTCCCAAAACTTTCATTCACAACAAAAGGCTTTTCTGCCACAGTGCATTTTATATGCTCAGAAACTATCCATAAATTGTTGGGGTTGATACGTGCACTTTCTGGATTTTTCTTCATGATAAAATCAGGATGCTTGATGATGTATTGATCAATGCTACTTTCTGATGCTATCAAAATCGAAAGAGAAACCTCGGATTTTCTTCCAGCTCTACCCGCTTGTTGATGAAATGAATGGATAGAACCCGGGTATCCCACAGAAATCGAAACTTCCAATGAACCAATATCAATGCCTAACTCCAAAGCGTTGGTGCTAATGACACAAACAATCTTTTTGGAACGTAGATCACTTTCAATCTGTCTTCTTTCTTCTGGTAAATACCCACTTCGATAAGCTTGGATTTTTTCTTCTTGTTCAGGGCATTGCTTCTTTAAGTAATTGGTCAGTAGTTCTACGTGTTTTCTTGTCTTTCCAAAGATGATGGTGGGAATTTCGTATTTGACAAAAATTTCTGCGAGTTTAACAGCTTCTTTCAGAGGAGAAGCATAAAAGTAAATTTCTTTTTTTTCCTCATCAAATTGGAACAAATTCCTTGATGTCTCATCTATTACATATCTTGGAACATCATAAAATATAAAGTATTTTCTTCCTTTCTCGGAGGAGTCTTCCGAAACAACTTCGAATTCTTTTTCTGTGAGTTTTTCGATGAATTCTTTTGGATTCCCTATTGTTGCCGAGGCAGCAAAGATTTTTGGTTCTCTTCCATAAAAACTTGCAATCCGAAACAACCTTCGAAGAAGATTTGCAAAATGACTTCCAAAAATCCCCCGATAAGTATGTGCTTCATCAATCACAATAAAATCCAAGTTTTCAAATACATTCTGCCAAAGGTTATTGTGATTTGGCAACATACTCACGTGAACCATGTCGGGATTTGTGATGATAAAATCTCCTGAATATCGAATCCTCTTCCTAAGGTTATCTTCTGTATCTCCGTCGTAAGTATATATTCCAATCCTGAACTCCAAATCACCACATAACGACTTCATCCATTGTTCTTGATCTCTTGAGAGAGCTTTGGTGGGATACATAAAAATCACACGAGAAGCGGGATTCCTGAGCTTATGCTGTAAGATGGGAAGAAAATATCCCAACGTTTTTCCAGATGCTGTCGATGTTGTAATCAAAACATTTTTATTCTCTTTGGCATACTGATACGAAAGAAACTGATGGTAATAAAGTTTATGAATATTTCTCTTTCTTAGAGCATTCTGTATACTTTCATCTAGGTCCTCGGGAAAATCAACAAAAACAGGCTCTTTTGGTGGAACTTCAATAATATGCTTAATGCGTTTTGAAAAATAGGGATCATTTTTAAAATACGTGAGAATTTGCTGCAGTTTCATATGTGACTACAATAAATAAGTCTTATTTTTTTCTTTTCTTTTTTCTAATTTTTCTCTATTGATAATGAATTTTTCGTTGGGATTGGCTTGTTGATATTGAAGTAAGAGCTCTATATATTTTGCCGCTTCTTGGTTTCGAAAAAGTTTCTTTTCTAAGATTCTGATCATAATCATTATCTCTTTTGGTTTGGGATCAATTGTGATGAGGTTTTTTAGAGATTCAGCGGCTTGTTCGTAATTTCTGATTTTGTAAAAAGAATTAAATAACAAACGATGATATAGTTTTTCTTCTTCGGAGTCATGAGGTTGATAGTTTTTTAAAAAAGAAATTACTTCCTCATAAAGTTGATTTCTAAATAAGAGTTTTGCAATTGGTAGATTGAGATTCTGATCTTTGTTCTTCATGAGGTCTAAGGCTTCAACAAAGAGAAAAAACAAATTCACAACATCCCATTCGTTGTGTTGTAGGACTTTCGGGAATTCCTCATGATGTTGGTATTTCAGAAAATCATAAAAAATCTCAGGGATTCTTTTGCTTTCTATGTCATCTTTACGATGATAATTCAGTATCTTTCTTTCTAAGTTCTTTTGACTGAATCCATCTGGAAAGTTCTTGGGAAGAAGTCTTTTCCATAGATGATAAACATCAAAGTGATGTAAGTCTTTAGAAAACTCTTTTTGATAAAACCTAAAGCGTGATTCCAAAAAAGGCATATCAAACTTCTTGCCATTATAAGTAGCCAAAAACGGAAAACGAGAAAAATAATCCAAAAGAATTTCCAAAAGTTCTTCTTCTGAACTCATGTTGAAAAGAAGGTACTGTCGTAAATGAAAATTTCCTTCTTTATAAAAGCCTAATCCCGTCACAATTGGGAAGTTCATGGAAGTACTTTTCAATCCCAAGGTTTCAAAATCCAAAAATAGAATTTGTTCAGGATAAATATCTAACAATCTGCCCTTGATGTCCAAAAGCCCACTGAAGGGGAATAATTCTTTTAGCCTTTCAGGATTTTCCATCGGGAATGCTTTTTCTTTTAGAAAAAAGTGACTATCCAAAACTTGTAGTTCCAAATCTCTAATGAGCTCTTCGTAGGGATTTTGAGGTTGCTTTTCTGGAGTTTGATAAAACTGAAAAAGCGAAGAGATATCCATAGAACTCAAAACTTTTTAATATACGTTAACCAGTGGGGCAAGATTTTTTCGTGAATCATTTTGAACTGTTTTCTTATAATACGTTTTGGATCGTAGAGAATTTTGGCATACCTTGCAATCTCAACTTGTAGAGCAAAACCCTTTAACCATTTTTTTTCCGACCATAAAAATAAATCCCAATTTTCTGGAACCTCAAAATGAGGAGTTTTGCCACGATAAATGATGCCAATGTCGTAGTCGGAGTCTTCGGAAACCTCTTGTCTTACTCGTGAACCAAAATAAAGAATCCCTAAGAGTTCTGTGTTGGTTAAATTTTTAAAGGATTTACGTATGTGATTTTTGATTTGATTTTCTGTCATGCTTGATATTTTTTTTATTGATAAGAATTTTACAAACTCTAAAAATAGCTACTGGGATTTTTTATGGATGAATTTGAGTTTGATCGAACCCGAAAAGCAATTGGTGTGAATAAACTTCAAGAAGAGGAAAAAAAGAAATTACTAAAGATGTTTCAAGAAAAAGGGGGGAAAGTTTTAAAAGAAAAAATGGTAAAAAAAGAGCAATCAACCCTGCTCCACACAAGAACCCAAACCGACAAATCAGACAGAAGAGAAGTGAAATCCATTTATGAACGATATGAGCAAGATTCTTTACAAAAAGAATCAGAGAAAATCGCAAGAGAAAAAATCGAACGAGATGAAATCCTCAAGAAAGCATCCTCACCCTTATCGATTTTTTTACTAAAGCTTGAGCTCTGGTTGAAGGGCATAATATACTTTGGCAAAAATGAAATCAAACCAAGTTATATGTCCTTCTTGAACTTAGAATTCAAAAAATCCATATTAGAAAGCAACATCTTGACCTCCGAACTACTAACGGATCCAAAGTTCATTGAAGAATTCAAAAAAAAATTTCAGCCATTTTCGTTGGAATTATTAAAAAGAGTAAACTTACTATATGATCGCAAGCAATTATCAGACCTAACTTCTGTATATTCAGAAAGTGGAGGCAGTGTTTCTGTGGATCTTATTCGTACTCCTTTGTTTCATTTTTTGAGGAAATTATATGTTTTGAGTTTTTTTCGAGAGTTAACTTTGAAACTTCTTTTGAGCTGTATTGATTTACAACAATCCATCCAGCAAAAACAAATTGAATTATATCGAAACAAACGAAGAAAAATAGAAGAAGCTTGGGCAATCCTAATGAATAAAGCTCTACCGGATTTCATTCTCTTAGCACAATTTATAGAGAAAAAAAGAGTTCCATCAAATTCCCCTTTGCTTCAAGAAATAATTGATTTATCACCAACTGAGCTCTTGGATCCAAGAAAAATTAGGGACTTCAAAGATGTCGTTTTTGAACACGTAAATTTAGATCAAAAAAAATCAAATCAAACAGCAGAAACTAATACCGAAATCCCAACAACTCAAAGTGAAATTTCTCAGTATCAAACCGAGGAACAAAAAGAAAATACAGCTCAAATCCCGCAGGATTTACAAGAAACAACAATAAACCAAAATATTGAAGTAGATAGCAAAGACGATAAAAAAGATCAAGCTCATCAAAAAGTTTATCAATACGGATTAAGGTTTTTATTATACTATCCTGTAGATGTATTAAGAAAGAAATACGATCCTAAAGATGAATTCAAGCTAATTCCCATAAATGACAAAATATTTCTTTCTTTTTTATTTTTGAATTTTTTTGATGAAGAATTTGGTTTCGTTTTGTTAACGAATAAAATTCAAATCCAACCTTATTGGAAAGAGGGGGTAAAAATCAATCTAAAAGAAGAAATGTCGAACCTCTATGAAAGCTATCGAATTATAGAACGTTCTTTCAGAAAATATTTTAATGATTTCATAGCATATCTGGAAGTAAAAAATGATCCTTATGTCAATAAGAACACTATAGACTATCGAAAACGTTTGGATTTTCATACTAAAAAAAGAATCCAGTCAGCTATTGAAACCCACAAAGTAATGTCAAACTACATAAAAAAAAGCACTCAAATTCTATTAACTCTATACAAAGATACAAAAGAAAAACAACAAGTGATTACTAACCCAGATGATGTTCTTCAATTGGAGCATACCGATAAGAAAGAAAAATTGATGAACAACAAAAAGGTTCGAGATGTCATACGAGATGCGTACGCTACCGCATACACCTTGACCTACAAAATGGAACAAGGAGAACTCTACGTCGGCGAGGTAGAATTACCACCCGAAGAATTTCAAATCCACTACAAAAGAATGATTTGATGGTTAAATACAAATATTGGGAACTAAAAATTCAACTAAGCAAAAAAGATTTAGAAAAACTCAACGATTACATGGAAACATTCGATCTCGACGGTGCCTTGGGATATTACCTTACTACTTTCGAGGAAGATAACTCAGAAGATCCTGCCTTTACGGTTTATTATCCTATCCATCACGAAAATCCCCAGAAAGAATTACGAACGTTATTTTCAAAGCTCAAAATAGAAAACTATAAAATCAGTGAAAATCCTATCGAAGAAGAAAATTACTGGGAAGATTATATCCAATCTTTTCAGCCTTTTTTTGTTTCTCAAAATTTTTTCCTTGTTCCAATATGGCACAAAGATAGTATCTCCATTCCAGAAAACGCTATCCCCATTTTTATCGAACCGGGATTGGCTTTTGGAACGGGATTGCATCCAACAACTCAACTGATGTTAGAATGGATTGATAAAAATCTACAGGAAGGTATCGTTGTCTTAGATGCTGGTTGTGGTTCGGGAATTCTGAGCATAGCATCCCTCAAAAAAAACGCAAAAACCGTTTATGCTTTTGATATAGACATGAATGCTATAGATGCTACCTTCATGAATATAAAGCACAATGATCCTTCTTCCGAACTTCGAAATAGAACTTTTTTATTTACTAGTAGTTGGGACAATGATGAACTATTGGATAAAAAATACGACGTGATATTAGCAAACCTATCTCTACCTGTATTTTTTAGGTATGAAAGCTATATCAAGAGATACCAGACTAATTGTCTCGTAATATCTGGAATTCATGAAAATCAAACCCAAGAAATCATAGATTTGTTTTCTAATGTTTATATGCCTACGCAAATCCAATTCAGAGAAGAATGGGTTTTGATTGAATTAAAAAAATGGCAAAAAATATGATGCAAATTGTCATAAAAATTAAGGAGCAGACCATGAAAAAAATAAAATTAAAGCTTATGGTTAGTTTGATAATAGCCTTTTTGTTTCTTCCCATACAGGAAATCAAAGGGCAGTTTTATTGCGTTGGAAATGGCTGTTCGTTATTACCATTAGACTCAGTAGAATTAACCAATGCATTTCAATCCCTGAGAACCCAATACATAAATGAATTTTTATCAGATATGTCTACTGCAAATATCTATACAATGGTTAATACAATACCGAGTGGAATTGTAAACTTACAAGAATTTACGATTGGAATTAATGTTATTTTATCAGAAACAAAGTTAAGAAAAATTGATATTCGAGTCCCAAACTATGGAGTAATAGAAGATGTTCCTTCAAAAGGAGTTGGATTAGTGCCGAATGCTTTTATTGGTTTTAACGTTGGCTATTTATTCAGTGGTGATCCGAAACCAATTAATCTAAAATGGTATTCTCCCCATCGATTTGATATTTTTGTAAGTTATCTAAATGCTGTTTTTGATGATGAAAAAGCAAATGCGACAAGAAAGAACGAAGCATGGGAAGTCAAAAGTAAAACTTGGGGAGCTGACTTGAGGTATCATCTCATTGAAGGAAATACGGATACCAATTGGTTGTTGGGATTCTCTGGAATATCATTAGGCATTGGTTATCATAACGTAAATCAAAGCATAGAATATGTTCGCAAAAATCATCGTTTCGTATTTAATGCAACTGATAAAGTGGATGTGATTTGGAGAGCTGATAACGAAGCGGCTTACAGTAGCAAAATAAATGTCTATACAATAGATATCCGAACGGGGATACAACTTTTATATCTATTTCGATTTTCAGTTGGAGTCGGTCATGCATGGGTAAAAGGTTCTTCGGATATCATCTTTCAACGATTTGGACCCGTAGTTGTTGAAAGTGATCTGTTAAAGCTTTTTGGGATTGAACCACCTAATGCAAATTTAGGGTTAGTGATTAATGGAGAAGGAAAAACAAAGCGAAATCAGCTTACTTACTTATCGGCAGGGTTTGAGCTAAATATTCCTCTTCTAAAGATTTTCATTGATGCAAAAGGAACTAAAGACAATTATAGCGCTAGTGCAGGAATTCGTATTGCCTTGTAATTAGATTTCTTCAATCATAGAATTTATCATTTGACTTGTAATTGAAAAGCCAAGTTTTATCCATGAATGCTCTTCCACTCTACGATTTTTCTTTTACTTTTTATTTTATTCTATATTTTCTATTGGATCGTCCCAACAAAAGGTAAACACTACTTGATTTTATTAACGAGTTTTCTTTTCTATCTTTGGTATTCTATCCCATTCTTTTTGATGTTTCTGGGATTGAGTGTCATTAACTATTTTTTTGCTATTTATCTTCTGAACCACAAAAACAAAAAAGTCCTTTGGTTGATTCTTGTCTTGGATATTTCAGTTTTAGCGTTTTTTAAGTATTTTTATCTATTCGCAAGTGGAGTGGGCTATATTCTTCAAAACGAATACTGGATCAACATCAAGGAAAATTTGATTAGGGACTTTCAGATTGAAATTGTTTTACCCATAGCTATTAGTTTTTATACATTTCAGATCATTGCTTTTGTTGTTGATTGTTATCGAAATACCATCACAGAAAAGATTTCATTTAGAAAATTTATAATTTTTATCATGTTTTTCCCTCAGTTTGTTGCAGGTCCCATACTTAGAGCAAAGGACTTTATCCCTCAGATTGATCAACCTAAATTTTCTACAACAAACATCTATATTGGCATACTTTTGATCTTACAAGGTGTTTTGAAAAAAGTTCTTATAGCGGATGTGATTGGTTATCATTCAGCAGATGTTTGGTATAGACCAGAATACTATGACGGAATAAATTACTGGATTGTGATGTTTGGATTTGCGATACAAGTTTATGCGGATTTCTCAGGCTATACAGATATGGCGAGAGGAATGTCAAAACTTTTAGGATATGAATTACCAGAGAACTTTCAAGGACCTCTAATTGCAAGTTCTATTTCTGAGTTGTGGAATCGGTGGCACATCACTCTGTCGAGTTGGCTACGGGATTATGTTTTTATACCCTTAGGTGGTTCTAAAGGGGGTGAGTTGCGAACTTACGTGAATTTGATCATCACCATGAGTTTAGCAGGTTTATGGCATGGAGCTACATGGAATATGCTGATTTGGGGAACCCTCATGGGAGTATATCTCTCTATTGAACGTTGGGTACAACTTCACGTTCCCATTGAACTCCCTAAAAATTTCTTTTTTAGTCTTTTGAAGCGAATTTTGACGTTGACTATGTTCATCGTAATTGGGGTTTTCTTTGCGACACCAACTCTTGACAAGGCTTTGTTAATTCTCAAAGGCATGTTTTTATTACCTGAAGGTAATCCTATGGTTTCTTTTGAAACCATCAGCGTATTGATACTGATTGGCTTACTTTTGAACTACTTGCAATATGATAGAAGAATCAAAGATAAAATCTATCAAAATACATCACTACAAATACTTCTGATTTTATTGGGAAGCTTTGTTATTTCTTATCTTTTGTATTTTTATTCTGATGTAGGTGGTGTGTTTATTTACTTTAACTTTTAGTTGTAGCTTCTTTTTCTATAAGATCAAAGAATTCTATTAGGATGTCATTAAGCATGATGGTTTCTTGGTAGTTCCATTGAAAATACAATTCTTCTCCATTTTTGAGGAAATATCCTTTTCTTTGGAGTTCTAATTGTTGAAAAAATTGATAAAATAAATCAAATTTGTTTGTGATTTGAGCTATCCACTTCATAGAAATCGGAATGAGGAGTCGAAATATTGTGATGGCTATTTCTTTTTCAGGCTCATGCTTGATATACTGCTCAGAAAAAGAAGTCAACCACCTATCCCAATTCCGAAAATTGTTATAACGATAAGTGCCATTAAAACCATGAGCTGAGGGTCCTAACCCCAAATAAGGTTCATATAACCAATAGCGTAAATTATGACGACATTCATAACCTTTCAAAGAATAGTTCGAAATTTCGTAAGGATAAAACTTTCTTGACTTCAAAAGTTCTGGTAGTTTGAGAAAAATTTCTTCTTGCAAGAGTTCATTTGGTGGGAGAAGTTTTTTTTGCCTTACCAAATTTTCGTAAGGAGTACCCTTTTCTAATGTCAAAGCATACAAAGATAAGTGTTTGACGGGATATGAAAGAACCCAGTTTAAATCTTCGATAAATTCCTCGAAGTTCTGATTGGGATAACCATATATAAGATCAATTCCCCAGTTATCAAATTGATTTGCCACTCTTTCTAAAACCACCTCATAATGTTTATAATCAAAATAGCGATTCATTTCTTTTAAAAAAGATTGATTTTTCGTTTGGATACCCACATTGATGCGAGTTATACTAATTTTTTTTAATGATTGAAGATATTCCTTTTGATGGAAATGCTCAGGATTTCCCTCTACAGTAATTTCACAAGAAGATACAAAAGAATAATATTTTGAAATTTCATTTAATATCATTTCAATAGAATTCGGAGATAGAAACGATGATGTGCCACCTCCGAAATAAATTGTGTTTACTTGTTTGTAGTGTTCAAAATAAGAAAGACGAAATTTCAATTCTTCTATGATCCTTTTGACAAAAAGTTTTTCTATCTCATCTATTGAACAGTTGACTTCTCTTATACTCAGAGAATAGAAATCACAATAATGACATTTTTGGATACAAAAAGGAAAATGGATGTAAACCCCTAAGAGATCAGGTTGCCTTTCGATTGCAGGCATAATATTGTTTATTTTGATGTTCTCCTTGTTTCATAGTCAAGCCGATTTCAGACGAAAATCTCAATGAAAACTTCAAAAGCATCGATAAATCCTGCTCAAACATAGCAAAGAATATGTCCAGAATAAAAAGAAAAATCTAGATATACCTAAATCACAGGTAAAACGAAATCTGTTTTCCTCGAAGTCTACATAAGTTAATTTACAAAATCAAAAATCTCACAAAGCATAATTGCAATTAGTAAGCAAATAGGATTTGTTCTTTGATAAAAAATTTATTTTACGTAATAAAATTCTAAATATAATTATTCCATCTCAGTATTTTTAAAACCGAAAATTATTTAAAATGCGAGCATGGAGAATTTACAATGGCACATATGTGGATGGCAATAGTATCTTAAAAGATGTCGAATTTACAATTGTGTCGGATGAAATTCTCTTTGGTCTTCACAATCATCCTGAAGTAAGTATCAACTTACATGGAAGAGTGATCATGCCAACTTTTATCAATAGTTTTGATAATTTATTGGCAACTTATGTAAAATACGAAAGTAAAAAATCTCCTTACCACAATTGGTATATGTGGGATAATGAAGTAAAATCATCGAAGCTCTTTGAAGAAAGAATGTTATTGGAGAAAGAAGATTTGTATTTCTTGGGAAGTTATAAAAACATCTTCAGTGGTGTAACTTTTGTTGTGGATCCTATCCCCAAATTTGTTTTCGAAGATCTGCTGGATGAACTAGACATTGATTTGCTTCCTGATTTTGGAATATCTCATTCACCTGTAAGTTATTCATTAAACTGGGGAAAAGGAATAAAAGAAGAATTCGAGTATGCACAACGAAATAATGTTCCTTTTCTTATTAAAGTAAGCGAAGGTTTCGATCGAGAAAGTAAAGATTCTATAAAAATTTTGGAACAAATGGGAGTTTTGGATGAACACACAGTTTTGATACATGGAATATCCCTTACTGATGAAGATATAGAAATAATTGCTCATTATAATTGCAGTTTTGTTTGGTGTCCTGAAGTAAACGAATACATCTTCCATCAAACAGCTCCAATCCAGAAAATTCTGCAACATAACATTTTAGTTGGGCTGGGAACAGGAAGCGCCATGCATGGAAATACAAATTTGTTCTCCACCATTCGAGTTGCTAAAAAGTATATACCAGACTCCAAGATGATTTTTCAGATGTTATTAGAAAATCCAATCAAGATGTTTTTTTTGGATAAAAAAAAAAGTTTTTAGAAACCGCAGAAGCAACCTTCATGATCTTGAATGTAATCTCGCCAAAAGATCACGATTTCATTTGGAAACTCGATGAAGGAGATATAATCCTAATTGTAAAGAATGGAAACCCTTTATATGGGATAAAAGATTTTGAGAAGCTCTTCCAATTTCTGAATGTTCCCTATGAAGAAGTCAAGGTAAAACAAAGTGTTCGTATCATCAAAAAAGGTTTTACAAAAAAAATGCAAGAAATTTTTTATAAGCTAAACAAAAAAGTCAATTTTCATTTTTTACCTATAGAAATATAAAAGAAATATAAAATATGCCAACTATAAAAGAATATTCGAGAGGAGCTGTCATCTACTTTGAAGGTGATAAAAGTGATAAGATATATTTATTACAATCAGGACAAGTTATTTTGATTTATAATTCATTAGATGGAAGTAAAGAAGAAAAGTATATAGTCAAAGTTGGTGAGTTTTTTGGTGTAAAATCCGCATTAGGAAAGTATCCAAGAGAAGAAACAGCCCAAGTCGTTGGGAGTGCTCGTGTTGTGATTTTAAGCTTGGAAGAATTTCAAAAATTAGCACTAAGCAATACTCGTCTTGTTCTTCAAATGTCGAAAGTTTTCTCGAGGGAGTTACGCCAAATCCATGCAAAAATACGTGAAATCTTGAAGGCAGATAGCGTAAAAAATCCTGAATATGAGTTAATGAATGTAGGGGAGTCCTTCCATAGAGCTGGGAATATTGATAGAGCTGAATATGTATATGAAAAATATTTATATTACAATCCCAAAGGGAAATTCAGAGAACGTGCTGAGTTTTTACTTACAAAAGCAAGAAAAGGTGAGTCCTACCCATCAAATATCCCAAGTTTAGAAGATTATTTGATCAACAAAGAATATGAACAGGCTGAAAGTACCAACGAGGATAATTTAAGAACCATTGAAGATGATCTATTCCAAATTCCTGATATTGATACCACTCCCAAAAAAGAAGAAACAAAAGTATCCTTAGAAGACATAATAAATAAAATTGAACATTTCATATCTAATAATCAAATCAAGGAAGCCTATGATTTCTTATTAGAAAATGAAGACCTTCCAAGCATCAAAGCCCAAGAAAACGCAAATGAAGAACTCTTATATCAAAAAGGTAGGTTATTGACTTTAATGAAAAATTACAAATCAGGTTTAGAGTTTCTACTACAATATATAAAAGACTATCCAGATGGAAAACATGTAAAAAATGTATTATTTCAGATTGGAATTATATTCGAAATCCTAAAGGATTTACAAAAAGCTAAAATGTTTTATAAAAAAGTTTTAATGTTTAAACCATTAGACGACATAACAAAACAAGCAAAAAGAAGGTTAGAATATTTAGAGAGTCAGTAGAATGGAAGTTAATGAAATTCTATTTCAAAAATACGGAAGAACCTTTAAACCTGGTGAGATGATCTTTAGCGAATGGGAACCAGGTAGAAGTCTTTTTATCATTCTAAAAGGAAAAGTCAAAATCATCAAAATTTTTGGAAAAACTCAGAAAACCTTAGATGTTGTAGAAGAAGGTAGCATCTTTGGAGAAATGGCACTATTAGAAGAAGAACCAAGGAGTGCTTCTGCAATCGCCATTACAGAAGTGAAAGCCTTAGAATTTGACAAAGAAAGTTTCGAAGTTTTAATTCAGAAACAACCACAATTAGTTTTCAATTTGCTTGTGCTCTTTGCAAAAAGAATTTATGATGCCAAAAGAAGACTAAAGAATCTACTTATTGAAGATCCTACCGTGAGAGTAATTGATGTTTTTTTAATGCTAACAGAGAATGAACCTATTGCACTACAAAAAAACTCTATATCTTTACATGTCACAATAGATGATGTAGCAAACTGGAGCGGTTTACCAATGTCAGAAGTTAATTCTATTGTAATGTCCTTAGTAAAACAAGGAAAGATTGAGCTCTACGCTGATAAGATTGTGATACCCAATTTAAGAGAACTACAACGTTTTGTTCAAACCAAAGTCAAATCTTTTCGAAAGAAATAATCCTTCAAGGTTAAAACACCCTTTATATATAAATCATTTCTTCACGAAATATTTTGTAAAAATAGCATTAGAATTCATTTTATATAAATTGAACATTTCATCAAAAAATATCAATGGGATCGATTTCTATCTCTAAGTAACTTTCACCTGATAACTTTTTTTTAAAATTTTTGATGGTATCCTTTAGTTGGTTTATTGTCTGATGGAATTCTTGTGTCTTTATCAAAACGTGATATCTATACTTGTCATGTAATCTAAAAATAGGAGCTGGCGAAGGACCAACGATTTCATAGAGATTTCCATTTTTTCTTTTAATTGATTCTATGTGTTCAGAAAGAAGTCGTATGAACTTTAGGCTTCTTTCCTTCGAAGAAGAACGAACCAGAAGTCGAATCAAACGAACGAAAGGAGGGTAATGAAATTCTTTTCGTAAACTCAACTCCCATTTGTAAAAAGATTCATAGTCCTGTTTTAATGCCCACTGGATGTAAAAGTTATCTTTATCCATCACTTCTAAAAAGACTCTCCCTGAGTTATCTCGTCTTCCTGATCTTCCTGCTACTTGAACCAGAAGAGAAAACGTTCTTTCTGAAGAACGATAATCTGACAAGTACAAACCTGCATCGGCTTGGAGAACTCCCACTAAACTCAGATTTGGAGCATCGATTCCTTTGGATATCATTTGAGTTCCAGTTAAAATATCAATCTTTCCATCAATAAATTCTTGAATGACCTGATTCAACACTTTCTCTCGATGGATGACATCGGTATCTAATCTTTCAATCCTCAAATTCGGGAAAACACGCAAAAGAAACTCTTCTACTTTCTGAATTCCAGTTCCTAACTTGATAAGTTTACCTCCACAATCAGGACATCTTTGTATAGCAAGTTGTTGGTGGTTGCAATAATGACACTTTAGACTAAACCCATCGTGTTCTTTATGTAAACTTAAAGAAATCGAACAGTTGGGACAAGATATATTCTTTTTACAATTCTTACAATAAAGATAAGGATGATAGCCTCTTCGATTCAATAAAATTAAAGTTTGTTTTTTATTCTTCGCATTGATTTCTATTTCATTCAGAAGTTGATTACTGATTGGCTGATCGGAGTTCTCTCGCTCAATGAGGTAAACTTCTGGTAGTCTCCCCAAGATTCTTTTTTTCAAAAAATGAAGACGATAAGTAGTTTCATTTATCTCTTGATGATTGTATTTTTGGGTTTCATATCGTATTTCTATTCTTGGTGTTGCAGAACCCAAAACAAGAGGAATGCGATTCAATTCGCTTCTCTTTCTTGCTACTTCTTTTGCGTCGTATCGTGGATGACTATGTTCTCGATAAGATGAGTCATGTTCTTCATCGATGATAATTAGTCCTAAGTTTGATATTGGAGCAAAAACCGCTGATCTCGTTCCTAAAACAACTGGAGCTTTTTGATTAAGAATTTTCACGTACTCTTTGAAGCGTTCTTTATCAGTTAAGTTTGAATGTAGGATTGATAGATGATTACCAACAATCTTTCGAACTCTTTGGATCATTTGGACTGTGATGCTGATTTCGGGAACCAAAAAAAGGACTCCTTTATTTCGTTTTAATACTTCTACAATCAGGTAAAGATAGATTTCCGTTTTCCCTGAACCCGTAATACCATGAATCAGATGTAGTGATGGTTTTTGAATATCGAGGGTTTTTTGGATGTCTTCAAAAACCGTTTTTTGTTCCTCTGACAAAGAGACAAGATTTTCTGTGTGTATTGTTTCAACTGTTTGTTTTTGTATTTCTTTTAAATCTTTTTGGGTGAGTTTACACGGTTTAGGATACATTTTATCAAGAGCTTCGCCTACCTCACACAAGTAATAATCAGCCATCCAATAGGAAAGCTGAATCTGTTCTTGATTGATAATGGGAAATGAATCCAAAACCTTTTGGATTTCTTTATACTTGGTGGTTGGGTCTAAAAAACTTATTTCGTAAGTAGAAATCACCATTCCTTCTTCTATTCGAGTTTTTAGTTCTACTTCGACTCTTTTTCCTACTTCGGTCTGTTCCTGTAAAGAAGTGGGAATGATGTAATCATATTCTTCTTCAATGGGGTAAGGAAAAACCACTTTCGCAATCTTAAACATTTTTTACGATTGAGATTGGAAAAAAACCTCAAGGGATTTCACGATTTGTTGTTTGACCTCGATTTCTTCTTTTTTGGCTTTAAAGGTTTTATATAATAAAAGCTTGCTTTCTCCGAGTTGTTTTTTGATTTCATTTTCGATTGTTTTTTCATTTTTGATTTGAGATGCTGGTGTAAGCTTGACGTTTGCAATCTCGACTCTTTTTGTTTGTTCTTTTCTTTGTAAGCTTTCAACGATTTCTTTTAACGCTTGATCGATTTCTTTGGTTTTGTTATACACTTCCCATTCTTTTGGATATTTCTGCAAAAGTGATTGTAGCTCCTTTCTTTTTTGCTCTAATTTCAGGATTGCTTGAGGACTTCTTAATATAATTGCCTTTAACTCCAAATCATGTATGTGAAAAGGAAGTAAATGAGGTTTTTTAACAATTTCTTTTGCTTCATTTCCAAATAGAAGGATGGCGGCACTCCCTACAATCATCAGCTTTTGAATCTGATGATCTTTTACGTTTTTTTCTAAAAAAGGAAGGCAATTCTGAACTCGGGTATTCCATTCTTCATGAGAACTCTGAAAAGAAAAATGACAAGCAACAAACTCTTGAAAATAAAAATTTTCCAAAGTATAATGAAAGGACGACAACATTCGATTGAATACCTCATCTTCTTCTTTTGAGGAGAAGTAGAATTTTTCACTCACATCTTTGGGGATTTGATTGTTATCTATGCTACCATTGTAGTGAAGTATCATAATCTTTAATTCTTCTTTAGTGGGTTTTTTGAAGTATTTTCGAACCGCATAAGCCTTGTTTGAACAGAGCTGACAAATCTGGTTTTCATTGAGAGTGATTTTTACCTCACTGTGAGATGATTCAATTCTTTCCTTTCTCTGCATTTGTGGCTCAACCCTCTTGTTTGATAATGGTAAATAAACCCTCGGTGGATTCCCCACTAAAAAAGGAAAAGGCTCAATATATCGTATATCTTCTAAGTATTTTGAGAATTCTTTTAATACTTTCGCATAACTATCCCTCACTTGATGAATATCTATTTTCATATATCTTCGATTTTGATATTTAAGCTTTTAATTTTTTTATGAAGATGGGTTCTTTCCATTCCTAAAAATTTTGCAGTTTTGCTAATGTTTTTTTCAAACTGCTTGAGGGCTTTGATGATGTAATTTCTTTCGAATTCTCTACGGGCACTTTTTAAATCCAAACCAGGAAAATCCTCATCTTTATCTTGAATGAAATTAAAAAGGCTATTTTGAACATCATCGATATCGATTTCATTTTCTTCTGATAAAATAGCGAGTCTTTCCACTATGTTTTTTAGTTCCCTCACATTCCCAGGCCAGCTATATTGAGTAAGTAGTTCAATAGCGGAGTTTGTAAATACTTTGGGCGGTAATTTATGTGCTTCTATTGTTTTTTTCAAGAAAAAGTCTAATAATAAAGGAATATCGGACACTCTATCTCTAAGGGGTGGTAAAACTATTGGTATGACATTTAAACGATAATAAAGATCTTCCCGGAATTTGCCTTCTTTAATAGCCTGCAATGGATCGATGTTTGTAGCTGCGATGATTCGAACATCAATCGAAATCTTTTCTGTTCCACCAATGCGTGTTAACTGCTGTTCTTCGATCACGCGAAGCACTTTTGCTTGCATAGCCAAAGACATATCACAGATTTCATCCAAAAATAACGTTCCTCCATTAGCTTGTTCAAATTTTCCTATACGTCTTTCAAAAGCTCCAGTAAATGCTCCTTTTTCGTGTCCAAAAAGTTCACTTTCTATGAGTTCCTCAGGAATTGCAGCACAGTTGATATCTACAAAAGGTTTATCTTTACGATCAGAATTCTTATAAATCATTTTTGCGACTAATTCTTTTCCTGTTCCATTTTCTCCATATATGAACACGCGTGCGTTTGTTTTTGCAGCTTGAGCTATGGCTTGTTTAACTTTTAGGATTTGCTCTGAGGTTCCAATGATTTCATCATGCTCAAGCTTGATTTCTTTTAAAGGCGTAGTCTTGACTTGTAAGACTTGATCAAGCTTCTCTAAGATTGCTCCAATCGAAAGGGGTTTTTCTAAAAAATCCACAGCTCCAATCTTCGTTGCTTGAACCGCCAATTCAATCGTTGCATGACCAGAGATCATGATTACGGGAAGTGAAGAATAAAGCTTTCGGATTTCTTTTAGAACTTCAATCCCATCTTCTTTATTTAGCCAAACATCTAAAAACACAACCGAAGGACGTTCTTTTTCCAATTGTTTTAAACACGCCTTCCCCGACGAAAAGACTTGAACTTCATATCCTTCTTCTTCTAAGATTTCTTTTATGGATAAACGAATATTTTTATCATCATCAACTAAATAGATTTTATGTTTCATATTTGGACCGGAACTGGGAATATGATTTTAAACTCTGCTCCCCCTAAACTTGAATTCAAAACTTGTATGCGTGCATTATGTTCCATCACAGCTCTTTCGACAAAAGCAAGCCCCAAACCACTTCCGTAGTTTTCTTTAGTGGAAAAGTAAGGCTCGAAAATCTTGTCTTTCATCTCATCAGGAATACCTATTCCATTATCTTCTATTCGAAGAATTACGTAAGGTCTTCCCAATTTTCTGTTTAAAGTAACTGATACAAGGATAATCCCTTTGTAGTTTGAATGTTCTTGGGTTTTTTCTTTTTCCTGGATGGCTTCGATTGCATTTTTGATGAGATTATTCATCATTCCAATGAATACGATCTTGTCTAATAACAATTTGGGTAGATTTGGATGGGCACGAACTTCAATTTGAACTCCAGGGACATTTCGAAATAAATCTGTCGATTCTTTTATAAGTGAAACAATATCATGAGGTTCTAATTTTGCTTTGGGTAACCTTGTAAAGTTCGAGAATTCCTCAAGTAGGTGCTTTAAAACATTCACTTGTTGAATGATGGTGGATGAGCAGGAGCTTACAACTTTTTCGATTTCGTTGAAGTTTTTTTGTTCAATTTTTCGTAGCATTCGTTCTGCAGAGAGTTGAATAGGGGTTAATGGATTTTTGATTTCATGTGCTAATCGTCTTGCTACTTCCTGCCATGCTGCAACCCTCAAACTATGCAGCAAACGGCTTCGAAGGGTCTGGAGCTCTTCCGTCATGCTATTGAAACTTTGAATCAATATATCTATTTCACCTTCCGACTTTATCTCCAAGCGAGTATCTAAGTTTCCTTGCGTCACTTGACGAGTCGCAGCTGCAAGAGACACAATTGGATAAGAAATCTGCCTTGCTAAAAAGATCGCAACTATGATTGAAATCAAAATCATTGCAAGGTATAGTATTGCCAAACTGAGCCTAAGGTTATAAGGTATAACTTCTTCGAAACGCCGATCCTTCTGAGAAAGCAATAAACTTACATTCCTATATAAAGCTTCTTCTTTTGGAAAATTTTGATAGATTGATTTTAAAAAAATGATTTTAAAATAATTATCAATAATCAAAGGAACTAAAACATATTTTTTTTGATCTATCAAGATTGTCGTATAACTTTCGGGAAATTTATTTATTTCCTTTTGTAGAAATAAATTAGCTCCATATATTTTAATCAAATTATCTTGATCATACAAATATATGGCATCATGGTTTTCATTGAAAAGTGTATTAATCAATTCTTTAAACTTCTTTTTGTGAATTTCGTCGTTAATGTTTTTGATGTAGAAAATAAAGTTATTCTTATTCTTTTGGATTTCTTGGTAGAATTCATCAGCATACTTTTTTTCATGAAATTCCAACATCCTTTCAGCTGAGTCCATGGCACCTTTAAGATCAAGCTTGAAGAAAATAGCAACGATTGACTCCATGTATCCCGATGTTAACAAAAATATAGGCATGGCAGGGATAATCGAAACTAACAAAAATGCCAAAATCAATCTATATCGCAAACTTGAGCGAAGTTTTCCTGTTATTCGGATTTTTCGGTTTCGATAGAGATAATGAAGAAAAAAGTTCAACGTCCCAAGAGGCAAAAACACCATGATATAACCGAAAATACGATCAAAGGGAGTTGCGTTTTTATCCAAAAAAAAGTATTCTGCAATAAAAATACTCAACCATAAAACAATAAAAACATAGAAAATGTCTCGTAAGAGAATACGATCTTCTTCTTGTTTCCACTTCTCATCTTTTTCTATTTCTTCTGGAAAATTTTTTTCCTTTGGTTCTTTTGGATTGTTTTCTTGTTGAAATATTACTTCCTCTGTTTTAGTTAACATAATTAACCACTTTTTAATAGTTTCTGTATACTTTGAAAAGCTTCTTTTTCATCATCGCCATTGATGATTACTTTGATCTCAGCTCCCGGATGCAGTCCTAACATCAGGAGCCCCATAATGCTTTTTCCATTTACACTTATGCCTTCATATTCAACAATAACAGAAGAACGAAACTTACTTGCTACCCGAACGAACTCCGCCGCTGGTCTTGCATGCAATCCACTTTCCAAATTCACCTTCAAGGTTTTCACAATCATACATTTCTATTCTAATTTATTACTTAAATCTTTTTTTGACAATATTTTATTTTGCATTTTGTTCAAGAAATTTTCTGCTAAATTATAACCCATAGTTTTCAAACGAAAGTTCATCGCAGCAGTTTCAATCAGGATGGGAATGTTTCTTCCAGGGCGGATGGGAATTGATACACAAGGAATTTTGACTTTCAAAATTTCAATAAAGTTTTCGTCTAATCCTAAGCGGTCATATTCTTTTTCATCTTTCCATTCCTCCAGATAAACTGCTAAATCTATTTGGATTTTTTTTCTTGTAGCTCTGATTCCGTATATGTCTTTGATATTAATGATTCCAATACCTCGAAGTTCCATGTGATATTCGATATCTTGGATCGTGTATCCATAAAGTGTGTTTTCTGAAACAGCCTTGATTTTCACTACATCGTCAGCTATTAATCTATGTCCTCTCTCAATAAGTTCAATAGCAGTTTCTGATTTTCCAATGCCGCTTTCACCTTGAATTAACAATCCTACTCCAAAAACGTCCAAAAGCACACCATGAACTATTACCTCCTCCGCAAGCAGTTCCGACATCAAAGAGAAATACTTCATCTGAAATTCATGAGTACTAAGAATAGTTTTTAAGATGGGAACATTTCGTTGATTGGCTTCATCAATCACACATGAAGGTGGTATATGATTATGGGTAAATAATACAGCTGGAATAGGATAACTCAAAAAAGTTCTGATAATATTAATCTGTTCACTTAGACTACATTTATTGATATAGGAATACTCTCCTTTTCCTATAACTTGTAAGCGATTATAGGCAAAATTTTCATAAAATCCTACAAGAGCAAGTCCAGGTCGGTTAATATCCACTACACTGATTTGATTATTAAGACCATCATGACCTGCCAAAACCTCAAGCTGAAGTTCTTGAATTTCAAGTAATTCTTTAATTGAAACTTTTGCCATTTTAGTGGCTTATAAATTTTTCTTTGTGTTTTTTGATTTGTTTTTGTAATTTTTTTTCTACAACATCTAATGAAGTATACATATTGTTGGATTTTCCTTCTGCGACAAAAACTCCCCCATCTCCATTTATTGTGATTTCTACGATATGTTCACTTCTTTCAACTTTGAATCGAACTGTTACAGAAACCAATCGGTTGAAATAGTTTGTCAGCTTGTCGATGATTCTTTTGGTATGATCTTTAAGAGCATCAGAAGAATCTACATTTGTGAAGTGGAATTGAATATCCATAAATTCTCCTTATTTTATTGATTTGTAATTTTTTATGTTTTTTTTACTTTTAGGCTTGTCAATTGTTTCTTTGAGTTTGACTATATCACATATAGTTAGCTTGACTTTTATAAGTATTCTACGAAATGATAACAAAATTAGAAAATATGAAAGACTTATCTTTAATTCGTAATTTCAGCATCATTGCGCATATTGATCACGGAAAATCCACTCTTGCAGACCGTTTATTGGAGTTAGCAAAAATCGTCGATGAAAGAAACAAAAAAGATCAAATATTAGACACAATGGATATTGAAAGAGAAAGAGGAATCACCATCAAGTTAAACTCTGCTACTTTTGAATATACATCTCTGGATGGTAAAACTTACATCTACAATTTAATTGATACCCCGGGGCACGTGGATTTTACGTATGAGGTTTCTCGTTCTTTAGCAGCTTGTGAGGGAGTCCTTTTGGTTATTGATGCTACTCAAGGAATAGAAGCTCAAACCTTAGCTAATTTTTATTTAGCTTTAGAAAATGAATTAGAAATCATTCCTGTAATCAATAAGATTGACTTACCAGCGGCAAATATTGAACGTTGTTTGGAACAAATTGAAACCACATTAGGGTTAGACCCAAATAGAGCCATCCCCATATCTGCGAAAACGGGACAAAACGTCGAGAAAATTTTAGAAGCCATTCGAATTTATATACCCCCACCTAAAGGGAACCTTCATGCACCATTAAAGGCTTTGATCTATGATTCTTTTTATAATTCCTACTTCGGAGCTGTGATGAAGGTGCGAATTTTCGATGGAAGCATTAGAAAAGGAGATGAGATACTCCTCATGAGTAACCAAAAAACCTATGTGGTCTCTGAATTAGGAATCCAGCAATTAAAAATGATACCAAGAAATGAATTACAAGCTGGTGAAGTTGGCTACATCATCGCTGGAATAAAATCAGTGGAAGACACAAGGGTAGGAGACACAATCACCTTAGCTAAAAACCCGGCAAAAGAACCACTACCGGGATATAAGGAAATCAAACCCATGGTGTTTGCTGGTTTGTTCCCGATAAATAACGAAGATTACGAGGACCTAAAAGATGCTCTCTTGAAGTTAAAGCTCAATGATGCGTCATTGATTTTTGAACCCGAAAATTCAGTAGCTTTAGGGAATGGATTTCGGATTGGGTATTTGGGACTTTTACACATGGAAATTATCCAAGAGCGTTTGGAAAGAGAATTTGGATTAGCCTTGATTCACACAGCTCCATCAGTAAAATATAGAATAACCCTCACAGATGGGAAAACCGTAGAAATTTCAAATCCATCCGAGTGGCCAGACCCAACGAAAATCACAAAAAAAGAAGAACCTTATGCAAAAGTGAATGTTATAACTCCACAAGAGTTCATAGGAAATATCATGAATTTATTTCAAGAAAAACGTGGCATCCAAGAAAACATTTTATATATCGATGAAAGTAAAGTTCAGATGATCTACTTAATGCCCCTATCAGAGTTAATTTTCGAATTCTACGATAAACTAAAGAGCTACTCAAAAGGATATGCTTCTATGGATTATGAGTTTGTAGGTTATAGAGAATCAGACTTAGTGAAGGTAGATATTTTGGTGAACGGTGATCCTGTCGATGCTTTAGCAATGATCACCCATCGCTCGAAGGCTTATGAAAGAGCAAGAACCATCATCGAAAAACTCAAAGAGTTAATACCACGCCATCAATTTCAAATACCCCTCCAAGCAGCCATAGGTTCAAAAGTGATTGCAAGAGAAAACATTTCCGCCCTGCGAAAAAATGTATTAGCAAAATGCTACGGTGGAGACATCACAAGAAAGAAAAAGCTATTAGAAAAACAAAAAGAAGGGAAACGAAGAATGAAGATGATTGGATCCGTGGAAATCCCACAAGAGGCTTTCTTAGCTTTATTGAAAACCAACGAAGAAAAACGATAACTCAAAATTTGAAATACAATATCTTATTTTTCACATTTTCTAAAATTTCCCTCATGTTTGTTAAATAAACAGGAAGGATTGAAAATAATTCGTAAACTTTTTGGTATTCTTGATAAAAATTAGTCATGTTACTTAATGCTTTGTTTTGAAAATCTGCATTGTACATTAAGATATTTTCCATTTTATTTAGAAACTCGCTTAGCTTATCAATGATAGATTTGATTTTTTGATTTTGTGATTCTAAGTTATTTTTTACATCGATGATTTCATCTATGGTGGTTTGGATAGTTGATAAATCAACTATCACTCGATTAAACATATGTAAAGTTTCTCTTGCTGTGGTATTAGCTTCTTCGGTTTTGTCTTTATTTTCTTTTATGTATTGATTTATAGTCTTGACATTCTCTTGAATTTTGCTTGATAACTTGGAAATCTCATCAGCAACCACGGCAAAACCTTTCCCCGCATCCCCAGCTCTTGCTGCTTCTATAGAGGCATTCAGAGCTAAGATATCTACTTGTTTAGAAATATCCTGAATAAACTTAATGATCTTTTGAATTTTATTCGAGTTTTCTTCCAATTCTCTTAATATGCTTTCTAATTTTTTTAAGCTTGATTTTCCAATATATGCTTCACTTTTTGTTGCATTATAAAAACTCACCAAGTTACTAATAGTAGAATTCATTACATCGATTTGACGATTCAATTCTCTTACTGAAATGATATAGCCTTCTACATCTTCTTCTTCTTTTTTTATGCTAACAAGTAAATTTTGTTGCTTTAGATTTTCATCTTCTAATGATAATCTTAACGTATTAAAGTTTTGATTACTAGACTTTGTCAATTTTGTTGTTTCATACACTAAATTTAGATTAGTATTATATATATCCTCTAAATTCGAAATGAGGATTTTCAGATCAGAAACAAATTCGAATAAAAACATTCCATACGACTCTATCTGTATAATCGAAATCCCAATCGGATTCGAAGGAATTTCTTTTTTGTAGGGAAAAGGAAAATTTCCCTGATACAATTCGTTAATGATTTGATTAAGCTGATAGATATGAGAAATAAAAGTGCCAAATGAGTAAGAAATTGTTCCAGAAAAAATAATTGCCAAAGGTAAAGCCAGAAAATACAAGAAAAAAGAAAAAAAGAAATTTATATTGTCAAAAATATTTTTCAAAGGTGTTAGAATTACAATTTTTAATTCTTTGGATTCCCATTTTCTCATGACAAAAAAATCACTATGAATTTTTAATACATCATATTCCTCAGAACTTGATAAGGTTGATTGTTTTATTTCTTCCCAATTCCATTTGAGATTCGAGAAAAGGATTTCTTGATTTTGATTCATAAAAATATATTTTCCTCTAAGCTGAAGTATATCATCAAAATATAATGTGAATAAAATATTTTTATCATTTTGAATGATCTTGATTAGTTTTTGTTCTTCATTTTCATTTTCTCTTAATAAATAGTAAATATGAAAAGTATAGAGGAATCCAAGAACCAAACCAACAAAAAAATGAAAATAAATGAAAATTTCTAAGAAGAAAAGATATCTCATTCTCGGTAATTTCACATCTTTTATATGAAAAAATTTTTCTCTTGTAGTTAATACACCAAGTTGCTTTTTTGTAAAAGTATATTGTATAATAAAATGCAAACCACTGAAAATTAACATTTCTACAATAATGAAATTATGAAACAAATGAATATCTCGAAGAAGAATAGAACGCACCAATAAAATTATACCTAACAATACTAAGAAACGAACATAATCTAATATAAAAAGATAGAGTTCACTTCTGTAAATTTTTTTTACAAAATTAGAAAATAAAATCACTTCATCAGGGGTTAAATTTCCATTCTTTCGATATAATTCAAAAAAAAAATCAAACTTTTTGAAAAGAATATGGCGAATGATAAAACTAAAAAAAATATTGACAATAAAAATAATAAAAAAAATAGCAATTAACTCAAAATCACTAAAGAAAAACTTTAGGTTTTGTACAAAGTCAACCACTGGTATATAAAAGATACCAAAAAAAACAAACAACGTCGAAGACAAAAGATATCCGCTCTCTCTTTTATCATAATTCTTTTTCAAAAATATCGAAACATCCATATTCATCTCATATTTGTATGATTTTATATATTGAAACAAATAAGTAGAACGTCAATATAAATTCTTTCGTAATCATAATCTCGTTTCATGCAAAACTAAATAATTTTTCTGAAGGTGATGTTAATTCTACTTTCGGTTTCCCATGTTTGATTTTTATGACTAAATTTTATCTTTTGAATGTTCTTTTCTTTCGGAACTGCGTGATACCAATAATGTTGAATTTCTCCTAACATAAAAAACAAGCTATTGTGGGAAAGTATAATGCTTGCGATATTTTCATTTCTTTTTGGCATTTTTTTTCGACAAAACAGTATTTTTCGAGAAACTCCGAGAGAATACGAAGCAATAATAGGATTTTTTCCTAATTCTTTTTCATCATCGGCATGCCATCCCATAGAGTCTCTACCATTACGATAAAAATTCAATAAAGAATGATTCCACTCAAAAGAAAAAAAAGACTCAATGCGCTTTTTGAGTTCAAAAATCTTTTCATCCCACTCTCGTGTTTCTAAAGATATGCCAGAATACCTATATACTTTATCTCCGAACCAAAACACCAAACGAGGTTGCTGCACCCACTTACCGAAAATCTTTATTTTCTTTTCCATCCAAGGAATATTGTGAATTAGATAGTAAAAAAGAGAATCCGCTTCTTCGCTAGGCAAGAAATCAGGAATATAGATTAAACTTCCATTCTCAAAGCAAATCATACTCAAGATTTATTATACAATATAATGAAAAAGTAAATTGAAATTCTTTGACATGGAGATTATTTTTAAAAACATTGCATTAAAAGAGACTCAAGGAGACCAATGTGAAAGAAATCAAAAACGTAACACTAATTGGTGCTAATGGCACAATGGGTTCTGGAAGTGCAGCCATCCTTGCAGCATTTGGAAACTTAACCGTATATATGATTGCGAGAACACTAGAAAAAGCTCAAGAAGGTATTGAAAAAGCCGTTGAGTCGGTTCGTTCTGATGTTATTAGAGACAAAATGATAGCTGCAACCTACGAAGATTTAGAAGATTGTGTATCAAAAAGTGATTGGGTTTTCGAAGCGATCGCTGAGACTTATGAAGCCAAACTCCCCATCAATGAAAGGATTGCAAAGTCAAGAAGACCCGGCACGATTGTTTCCACTGTTAGCTCAGGCTTATCAATTGAGAAATTAGCAAGTGTATTTGATGATGACGGGCAAAAATATTATTATGGAACTCATTTTTTCAATCCTCCCTATAAACTAACCTTGTGTGAGCTCATTACTCACCCCAAAAATGACCCCAACTTCACAAAAGAGTTTAGCCATTACTTAGAGAAAGTGTTGATACGTCATGTTGTGATTTGTAATGACAAACCCGGGTTTGCAGGTAATCGCATTGGTTTCCAATTTATGAACGAATCTGCTATTTACGCAGAAAGATTTAAAAATCATGGTGGCATTTATCTAGTAGATCAAATGCTGTCGGGTTATACAGGAAGGGCTATGAGTCCTTTGGCAACCATTGACTTAGTAGGCTTGGATGTCCACAAAGCCATTGTAGACAATATCTACGAACATACTAATGATAATGCCCATAATACATTTAAATTACCTGAGTTTATGCAAGACTTGATAAATCAAGGAGCTCTAGGTAATAAAGCAGGAAGAGGTCTTTACAAAAGAGAAAAAACCGAAGAAGGAAAAACCATAGCAAGAGTTTATAACATTGCCAAAGGTGAGTATGAAATCCCACCTCAAATCGACTTGAGTTTTCGAAACAAAGCCATTGCTTATGTTCGAGAGTCAGATTATCGAGGTTTAGCAAATCACATCAAAAATTCTTCGGGTTCAGAAGCAGAACTTGTTAGATACTTCATTGCAAGATACATTAGCTATGCACTCAGCTTAGTTCCTGAGGTTACTGACATAAAAGGTGTAGATGGAGCAATGGGATTTGGCTTCAATTGGGTTCCACCAACAGCATGGATCGAATTATTAGGTGGCGTTGAAGAAACCATCAAGTTCATCGAAAAAGCCAATCTTCCTGTTCCCGATGCCATTCACGAAATACCCAGAGATCAAATTTATACCCTAAAAAGAAAATTAGACTATCGTCAACTTTTTCGTGCAGTTTAGACGTAGGAATTTATTCCTATGTCTTTTTCTTTTGAACAAAGAATTCCTGTTTCTGCAATCGTCATCGACCATCATATTGAAAGAATCTCGTTATTGATTGATGCCATCTATTCTATTCAGAAAAATTCTTTTCTTCCTTCTGAGATTATCATCATTTTGGACGTGCCAGAAGAAGAATTTTTTTCTTATCGGAATCTGATTTATCGATATAAGTTTCTTGATTTTTCTTATGTTCGCATCTATCGAAATACGAGGACCAAAGGTCCCGCTGGTGCAAGAAATCTTGCCATAGAACAATCACAATATGAATGGTTGGCATTTTTAGATTCGGATGACTTATGGCATAAAGAAAAACTCTACTACCAATGGAAATTTTTATCAAAACGACCATTTTTGAAGGCATGTCATACAAAAGAACAATGGTATAAAAACCAAAAGTTCAATCCCACACCTAAGAGATTAGAACCGGGAACTGGAAAATTTTTAGTAGAAGCCTTTCGGCATTGTTTGATTTCGATGAGTTCCATCATGATTCACAAGAGTGTCTTCGAGGAGATTGGATATTTTGATGAAGAACTCATCGCAGCAGAAGACTATGACTTCTGGATAAGGTATTTAGTGCATTATCCAATTGCGATAATCCCAAACATCCATCGTCGTTCCCCCACATTAAAGCGTTCGGGTGGGTGGGCGCAGACCAGTCAAACCAAAAACATTGATGTTTTTCGTCTTTATTCTCTACTAAAAGTTTATGAACACTACTTCGAAAAACTCGACCCGTGGGAAAAAGAAGAGCTCCTAAAACAAATCCAATATCGCTATCGAATCGTCCAAACCCAAAGACAAAAATATGAATTTTCAGAGAAAACAAACAAGATTTACACGAAAATCCAAGAAAAAATCTCGAGGTTAATGCCAATGTTTGTTGGGTAGAAAGAATTTCTGAACGTGGATAACCATCACAATCAACCATGTAAAAAATATGATAAAAAACCAAATCATCAAACCTAAGATAATCTTTAATTGCTTTCTGTAATCACTTCTAAGAACGTTTCGATATTATCAAGCCAGTATTTCTTGTAGCTATTATCCGATAACTTATTTACATCATCAGTGTTCAAAAAAAGAAAAACATTGACTTTAAAGGTATTAAACATAAAATCCTTTGGTTTATCATTTTCTTCAAATAGCCTTTTATATCCGTTTACTTTATGTTCGTAAGAAGTAAACTTTATGCTTTTTGGATCAATAAATACTATGTAATACTTATCATTTTTCTTGAGCCAGAATATAAAGTCAGGTTTGAATTTGCTGAGTCGGTTGATTTCTGGATCGTAGTATGGAATATATACTTCATCCAGAGTCTCATCTAATTTGCTAAAAAACCACCAATCGAAATTTGAAAATTTGTTGTTTGGTTCTTGCAAATATTCTTCAAGCTTCTTTATGAAACCCGCTTCACTCTTTGTTTTAATTATATGGCTTAGGTAATCTATTTTTTCTTCTTCTGACATTAAAAGTGGCACGTAGTAGTGCTGAGCAATGTGCTTTATAATTAGTTTTATACCTTTATGCTCAAAAATCTTATATTCTTCAAGTTCTTTGTGTTTTTTATCATATTCTGAGCGATTTTTAGCAATTTTGAATAAATCATCCAATTCTTTGTTTTTCTGTGGATAATCCTTCATTATATTTATTTTCTTTACTAGTTCTTTTGCATCTTTAAAATAAATCTTTATGTGTTCAAAATGCTTTATCTCATCTTCTAATTCCTTGAACTTATCTAATTCCTCAGGAACGACCTTCAAATAGCTTAGCACTTGTCTTGTAAGTAGCTCTACATTTTTAAATTCTCTTTCTCCCTCATTGTAGTATTTACGTGGTTCGTTTAGAGTTTTTCTTAGGATTTTTAAGATTTTCGGTTCTACTTCGTAAGTGAAGAGTAAGACTTTATCATCTTCAAAGTAATCTACATAATATTTTAGGAGCTCTAACTGTTGCTGAGTAATTTCGAACTTTGCTCCTCTGTTCTCTTGCCATAAGCTGTAATTTGCAGTCTTATATGTAGGTATAAGCAACGTATGTTTCTCTGTAGCTGGATTTTTGAAAAGTTTAATCTCAGTAGTTGTTTCTTCCCGTTTTAGTTCTTTAATAACTGTATCTAATGCCTTTTTATTTGTGCCTATGATGAAGAGGGTTTCTATCGGCTGGATTTTATCTTTTAGACTGTTAAAGAGGTCTTCTTCTAACTCTTTATCATTATAGAGTGCCAGGAGTCTTTTTCTTTTGTTTGGAATTGGTTCAATCCTTACTCCCCTTCCCACGGATTGAAGAACAAATTTCTTGGCTTTTTCTCCTATTCCTATGTTTATAAACATGATTATGTTGGGTCTATTGGAGTCCCAGCCTTCGTAAAAAGCTCTTGATCCTATGAGGATGTTAACAGGAGAGTCTTCGTTATTTATCCTCTCAAAATGACTTTCTTCTTCGAATTGGTGGTTAACGTTAAATCTGTCCAGTTCATTCTTAAGCCATGTGGGTAAGTTTCCGGTTTTGCTTAGAGCAAAGTGTCTATCCGCAGATTTTAACTTAAACAACACTTCTTTTTTGCTCGAAGGTCTGTATGATATTTCCATTTCTCCAGGCGTTTCTGAGTTAAACACATACTTTAGCACGTCTTTATATTTAATGCTTTTTAAGAGGTTTTTATTCAGTGAAAAGTTTTCGTCTTCATACATGAACTTTGGAGACTTTTTTAACTCAATGAAGAGTTCTTTCTTTGCCTTTTTGAAGAGTTTTCTTTTTATCTGTCTTTTTCCTATTTTCTCGATTTCTTTTAAAAAAAGCTTAAGGTCTGCATCTTCTTCATTAACGGAATTTACAAGCACAAGAAGCAAAGGGTTATGATATAGTTTAAGGTCCTCTTTTTTTGCCATCTCATAAAACTTCTTTATGTAAGTAAGTAAAAGGAGAGATTTTAAAACCACTTTTTGCTTTGCCTCATCACTAAAATCTTCTTCATCTCTGAAAGCTTTAACTTCTTCTTCCAAAAGGCATATATGCTTTCCATATCCTCTTTCTATAAAGTTTGAAAGATTAAACTCAAAGCCTGTAGTTATTATGTCTTGTGGGTCCGTAAAAGTTGCAGAGAAGTTAAAAAGAAATCCATTCTTAGATAGAATAGTATATATGTGTTGCCTTTTAGAGTCTTCTTTATCTCCTTTGTGAGCTTCATCCAGAATGACGTACCATTTTCCGTAGTTGTAATAATTTTTATAGTCAACAATCTTTTCCTTTTGCTCGTCGCTTATGTTGTCAGCTCTGTAATAGAAAATTGGTTTTCCATAAAGTCCTGGTATTCTTTTAACTTCAGGATACTCCCTTAAATCTCTAAGCTCAATCTTTTCTCTCTCTGAGTAATTAAACTCATCTAAGATTTTTTTGAATTGGTTGATTAGATCATCTCTTGGCGTGAGAAACAAAATATCCCCATCTGGAATTAATTCTAACTTTATAAGTTTTTTTAGTATGTAGATAAGTTTTATGATTACCAGAGTCTTTCCTGAGCCAGTAGCCATCCAAAAACCCATGCGGTTTATGTAGTTGGAATAGGGAATCCTCCCATTTTTTATTTCGAAATGTTCCTCAAGTAGCGAACTTAGCTTCCCGTTTTTTTTGCTTAACTTTATATCAAAGTTTTCTTGAAGTCCATTGATTCTATACCACTGAAAAAGTTTTGACTTATCACCTCCAAAATCATCGTAATACTTCCATAAGAGTTTGATGGTATTCTTTAGAGCTGATTGCTGGTAATCCCATAGTCTTTTTCCTGACGAAAAAAACTCAAGGTCAAAAGAACTCCATTCCAGTGGCAAGCTATTCCAATCCACTTGTTGTAGCATGTTCTGCAGGAAGATCCTCATATTTACCACCAGATAAGTGGTTTTACAACCCTGTAATCAAGATTGTTCAGATTTATCTTTTCTCCATCTTCAAATTCTACAATCTCAGGAGTGATCTTTTTAATCCACTTTCCAAGTAGATTGGATAAAGTCTCTGGTAGATCAACGTTTTCGTAAAGTCTACTAAAGTCTATCTTTACTTTGTCATTTTCATAATCCAGCTCTACTGACTTTAAGAGTTTTTCATCCTTCATGAAGACATATTGATTAAAAGGATCTTGATAAGGATTTCGAAAGAGATCCGCATCTTTATAGACTACTTTTTCTAAGGTGTTTTCGTATTGCTCAAGCTCATAGTACTTAAAAAATCCACCAGCATTGTCTTTGTTATATTTTTCTTTGACATCTTTTTCTTTTGATATACCAGTTTTATCGTAGGCTAACACTTTCTTCATTCTTGGCAGGATCACACTATAAAAATGCTCTCCCATTTCCACACCTACCCATTTTCTTTTTAACTTATGAGCGACAGCTACAGTCGTACCAGAACCGAGGAAGAAATCCATAACTAAATCGCCTTCGTTGGATGTGGATTCGATAACACGCTTGAGAAGGTCCTCGGAGTTTTGGGTAGGGAATTTGATACCCCAAAAATCGGATTGAGAATAACTTTGTATTCTTGTCCAATTAGTTGTTAGACTTTCTTCATTGTAAAATATCTGGACTTTAAATTGATTGCTATTACAAATTTCACAAGTAAAAATCTTTGAAAATATGGTTTACCACAATTAGAACAAACTATTCTTACTTTTTTATTTATCATTGCTTCATCTATTCTCTTTTGATTATATAACCAGTGTCTTCCTTGTGGAGCTACAAAATCTAACCCAAAAACTGTTATTGTAGATGATGTTTTTCTTTCTCCAGGTCTGTGATCTAGATCTATCCAGAAAATTTCATTAAATAGGTTCTCTAATATTCTTAATGTTTCATTTTTCTGTGTTTTTTTTATTTTTTCTAAAAAAATCTCCATATTTTCATAAAATTCAGTTTTTAAAAAAGGTATATAGAAAAATTGTTTTTCACTCTTTGCGTAAAACAATAGACTCTCTGTTGCAATAGAGTAGGATAAACCCTCTATCCTACTTTTACCTTCAGTTCTTTTTATAATTATCTCATTTCTAAAATTCTCCTTTCCAAACACCTCATCCATCAAAGGTCTGACAATCCAGTTTCCGTTATAATCACACCTAACAAAGATGCTTCCTCTGTCATTCAGTAAGTCCCTTGCTATGCTTAATCTATTCTCAAGCATAGTCGCCCAAATCTTTATATTTTACAGAATAGAAATAATCTCCATCTTGTTCTTTGTTAAATGGTGGATCAATATAAATTGTTTGCACTCTCTCTTTGAATTTTGGTAAAATAGTATTTAGAGCTTGATAGTTTTCGCTCTTTATCAACCATCCATCCAGCTCTTTATCGAGATTATCAAACAGGCTAAGCAATTCCAACTCCAAATCTTTGAAATACTTAGTATCTATTCGGAAGAAATCTGTATTCTTTTTTTAGTTCATTTTGCATGAGCCCATTGTTGAATAAGCTTTTTGGCTCATGATCTAAAATTTCAAGATCAAGCCATTCTTTTACTTGATCCTTCCATCCTTGATGCTTGTGAGTTTTTCTAAAATACTCCAACCATTTTTCTTCGCTATTTTATCGAGAGTTATCACGTAATTTGACTTGAGCACAAACTTAGGCTTGTTCCAAATTTTTACAAGTTCCTCTTCGAATTGAGAAACAAAATCGATTATCTTAAAGGCAATGTTTTTAATGGCTTGTAATTGCTTTATTCTCCTCTATGTCCAATTTGTTTGTCCCCTAAAAATATACTGATAGAGCCATAAGTCAAATTGTTCCCTTAAAAACTCTTTTGCGTTTTTGTTTATAAAATAATCCACTTCGCTCTGCTTTTCAAAAATGCTAAAAGCCTTTTGTAAAACATTTTCTTTTAGTTTTTTATCTTTTAATTTCTTTAGTATGTCCTCTATATCCGTTTTTCTTCCTCTTTCTGAGTAGAGAACCCTAAAGACGATAACCCCATCCTCTCTTTTTTGTTTTAGTTCATAAACCAGGCTTCTTTTCTCGTTAGATTTCTTATGCTCCAACTCGGAGACATCAAAAAAGAATTTAAAATCACCCACTTCAACTTCGAGATCCTTAAAGAGCCTGTCCGATTTCACGTAGTAAAGCATGTGGGTTTTCCAGAAAAGAACGACATCTTTTTCATCAGTATATACCTTCTCATAAATGTTTTTATATACGGGTGTAAATCTAAAATAAACTGAACCATTTTCGGAAAAAAAGGGTTCAAAAAAAGTATATAGCTTTTCAAAGAATTCATGTTCGAATTCATGAAAATCCCTAAGAGCCTCTGCAATTTCCTTTTTTAGTATAGGAAGTATGCCTTCTTTGAAATACTTAGTTTTTATGCGCATTAAATTTATGTATCCACCCTCGCCTTGAACTCTCTCTCCAACAAACATGTCCTCCAACTTTCTAAAAAATTGTTCTTTATAGTTCATAGCGATAAACCCCCTATTGATTTCATAGCCTTTAAGAGTTCAAAAAAAATAGTTATCTATCCCTGTTGGATCATTATAAATAGGAATTCGACACTTTTTCCCATCTTCTTTCACAATTGTTCCATGATGACGTATCTACCCCAGATTTAAGTTTAACTACCATGTCTTTGCTAAACGTTCTTCTTGTGATTATATATGATTTCGTAAATTTTTTTGAATTTTTTTGGTAGTCAAATTTTCGTTGGGATCATTCAAAAAAAGGCAATCATGAGAGTAGTATGATTTCTTGATTTCTGCGTTGCAATCGGGTGAATTTTGTTTTGACCCAAAAGCTTGATGTTAATGAACGAAATTTTCTGTTCTTTAATTCTTTTCTTTTTCTCTTAGGCAGAAAAATTGTCTTAAGATGAAATCAAACCTACCAGAAAATCCCTTACAACTTCCTGATATAAGTGAGTCTCTCAAGCAAGGCATACGGATTGTTCCCGTTGAGTTAGAAAAACAAATGAAGTCGGCATATCTTGATTATGCCATGAGTGTGATTGTAGGGCGAGCTCTCCCTGATGTTCGAGACGGATTGAAGCCGGTCCACCGAAGGATACTCTACGCCATGCACGAACGCGCCTGGAGGCATGATCGTCCTTTTGTGAAATGCGCAAAGATTGTGGGTGAGGTCATTGGTAATTATCATCCACATGGTGATATGGCTGTATATGAGACGTTGGTTCGTATGGCACAGGATTTTGTGATGAATGTGCCATTGATTGAAGGTCAAGGGAATTTCGGTTCCATCGATGGTGATAACCCAGCCGCTTATCGTTATACGGAAGCACGACTCACGTTGGCAGCTGAAGAATTACTTCGTGATATTGAT